>NZ_JAJBUX010000102.1 GCF_020860125.1 Cloacibacillus sp.
GGATAAAGTAAGAAAAAAGGACAGATAAAAGACAATGAAAGGGCGCGGGCGAAAGGCTCGCGCC
Source organism: Cloacibacillus sp. (assembly GCF_020860125.1). Taxonomy (NCBI): domain Bacteria; kingdom Thermotogati; phylum Synergistota; class Synergistia; order Synergistales; family Synergistaceae; genus Cloacibacillus; species Cloacibacillus sp. The sequence continues at coordinate 65 of NZ_JAJBUX010000102.1, forward strand.
CTTTATCATACGCGCCGTTCGCCGCTGTCCCGTCGCTCCGGCCCCCGAGCCGGAGCCCAGCGCCCCCTGGGCTGTCCCACAAAATACTGGAAAAACAACCCCAAGCCGCTGGCCCCCGGGTCAAGCCCGGGGAGACGGAATAAAGGCAAACCGTTAAGGTCAAAACTCCCTCAGTCTCGGCGAAAACATCGCCGAGCCAGCTCTGACGTAACTACCAGCCGAATGATGGAAAAACTAAGTTCGACGACGAAAATCAATAGATTTTCTGTCTCACTTATCGCACAAAATCAAAGATTTCGGCTCCCTGGCCGCCTCAGAGAGGGAGCCAAAATTCTTTGATAAATCACAGTTTGCTTCTGACTTTGCCCTTATAGCCTCCCTCTCTGAGGGAGGTGGATCGCCGCTGCTTTTGCGGCGAGACGGAAGGAGTGTTGCTATGTGTGACGCGGGAACCGCGGCATACATAGCCCGCGGCAAAAGCCGCGGAAGAACCTAAGGTCAACTCTCCCTCAGTCTCGGCGAAAAAACACCGCCGAGCCAGCTCCCTCACAGAGGGCACCTTTAAGGGCAAAGTCAAAAGATAAATCACGGTTTAGCTTTTGACTTTGCAGCCTCCCTCTCTGAGGCGGCCAGAGAGCCAAATCAGAGTTCTTCTGATTTGTGCGATTCGGCTGGTAGTTACATCAGAGGTGGATCGCCGCTGCTTTTGCGGCGAGACGGAAGGAGCGTTGACCTTATGTTTATGCCGTTTGCCCCTGCGTTGTCACACCGGCCCACGAGCCGATGTCCAGTGTCGTGAGTTTTGTTTCTCCCGCATTTCGTGAGGCAAAACCGAAAGATACCGGACTCTTCCGATATGAAATCCGTTTTGTGACGTTGCATAAGAGCGGCGATTATGTTATTTATCTATGTAAGGATGTATGATAGAAATATACAGAGATACCGTCCAGATGAAATATCGGGAGGAGGTCAATAGATGGAATGCCTTGCAACATTTGATACGACACATATGGCCCTGTTCTTTGAGAAGGCCTGCCGCGCGGAGGGGCTGAGCGTCAAGATAGTTCCCGTACCGCGCCAGATATCGGCAAGCTGCGGCCTCGCCTGCAGCTATCCCTGCGGCGAGCTTGAACATATAAAAAATATTGTCGGCGACAAGGAGATAGATGTCGCCGAGTATCACGAGCTCGCCTCTTAAAGGAAACCGCTACTCCTCGTCCTCGGGCGGCTTTTCGCCTTTGAAGTATTTGTGCCAGAAGAGCCAGCCGAGGAAACGCCAGAGAAGGTAACCGCCGCAGACCACGGCGATCGAGATCCAAAACAGCGTGGCGAAGTCCATTCCGGCTCCGCGCAGCGCCGCCATCCCGCTCCGGCGGGTATGCGCGCTGCCGGGGCCGAAAAATTTCCAGGCCCATACCATCATCATTACGACGGCTACCGCCGTCAATATTCTGTTTATCATCCTGCGGGCCGAATCACCGTTCATCGTCTATCTCCTCTCAATAAGCTTCGCCTTTATCCTCTCCAGATAAAAGCGCATGATACGGTGCAGCGAGATGCTGTCAAAGCGCCGCACCAACTGCTCGCCGCCCTCCGTCTTTTTGATGACGAAGGTACGCGACTTCGGAGAGAGCAGGACCTGCGTTGGATATAGGCTTCTATGTCCGACGACAAGATAGGATATCGCACAGGCGACGCCGGCAAAGGCCGCGATATGCGCCCCAAAGAGCTCCATGGCAAGGATCGTACCAGATATAGGCGTGTTCGTCGAAGCGGCGAGCACGGCGCTGACGCCGAGCGCGCTGCAGAAGGAGGGATCCAGGCCGAATATCGCCGCGAAAAGCAGACCAGACGAGGCCCCGACAAAGAGCGTAGGCGTTATCTCGCCGCCGCAGCCGCCCGCGGAAAGGGTGATGCCCATCGCAACAATCTTAATGAGAAAGCCCAACGGAAGGTTTCTCTCTCCCATGACCATCGACTGGATGACGTCGCTTCCGAGGCCGAGAAAATCACCGCCGAACAGGATGCCGGTAGCGAGAAGCAGCACGGCGCCGCCTACGGGGCGCTTCCACCCTGTTATCTGATAGTAGATGAACATCTTATTTATGAAATGGATGCCCTCGACATTCATTATCGCCACCAGGCCAAAGAATACACCAGCGATGAGGACCATCGCCAGCACTCCCGGACCGATCTGCGGTATCTCAACCAGATAGGAGGGCAGATGTCCCGCTCCGATGCTGGAGGCGGTGAAATAGCCGACGATGCCGCTGATAAGCGCCGGAAGAAGCACATCGTAAAATATCTGTCCCACAAAAAGCACCTCGACGGCGAAGATCGCGCCCGCCACCGGCGTGCCGAAGACGGCGCAGAAACCCGCCGCGATGCCGCAGATTATTATCTTTTTCATATCCGAGTCGTCCATATTGAATATGCGGCCAAGCAGATAGGAGACGCCTGAGCCGATCTGGGCGCACGGCCCCTCTATGCCGACGGAGCCGCCCGACGATATCGTCACGATCGTAGCGACGATCTTCACGGGGACGGCCTTGACGTCGATCAGCGTCCTGTGTCGGTTGTGGATGGCGTCGATCACCGCCTCAGTACCGTGGCCCGCGGACTGCGGCGCGAGCATCCGCACAAGATAATAGCTGAGGAGAAGGCCGGGAAACAGCAGCAGATAATGCAGCGTGCCCAGTGTTGAGGTAATTTTCATCGAGTACCGCAGCGCGAGCAGGAAGCCTCCAGCGACAAGGCCTACGGCGACGCCGGTCACGATCGAGATGAAGCACCACTTGACGACCGTGCACATAAGCCAGATCTCGTCACGCACAATGTTTGCGCTGTCTGGCTTTTCTATATCTATTCTGACAGAATTATCATCTTCCTGCTTATTATTTAAATTTTCCATAATAATCACCGTCCCGTATTCTAGCATAAAGTTTCCGCGATTGCTGATATAATAGCCTTCATGAACGTAAAAATTTCGAGCCTAGTCGAACAGACGGCAAAATATATTTTTTTAGCCGCGGTGCTTGCCTCATTTGTCTTCTTCGGATGGCGCGTAATGACGAAGCGGGCCTACGTGGAGCACGAGAGGGCGCAGTGCGAAGCGCTTGCCGTGAGCGCCGCTCTCACCGCCGCGGAGGCGGTTTCAAGAGATGAGGCCCTGGCGCAGCTCGTGAGGCAGCTCGGCGAGGCGGAGTTTGTCACGGATCACATGTCGATGCCCGGTAATAATACCGTCTCCGTAACGATAGGCGCGGAGCGCGGAGGCTTCCTGATAAGGTCAAAGGCCGCCTCGGGCTGGAACTCGCGCAGCCCTCAGAGCGCGGAGTTTGCGCTGAGCCTTCGCCCCGGCGGCGAAATCACATTCAAAGGCGACGATGATATAAAGAGGGCGTCTCGCATACGCGCCGCGCGCGCCGGTATTTCAAAGAAAGATCAATCAAAAGAGCACATTTTCACATTTCCCCACGAACGCCCCTGCCCCGCGCCATTCACGGCCATAACGGCAAAGGCCTCCGGACTTTCAGACAAGCCGGTCTATATCCTGATCTTAAATGAATAAAGACCGCGTGCAATAGAAACCGGCATAGACATCCACGCTTGATATTAGCCAAAACGACAAAATTGGCCAGAGTGTATTCAGCATTCCGGCCAGCGTTATGTTATTATCTTTATTCCGCTAAAAGGTAAGGTTATGAATACTCCATCGGCCGGCGCTGCAGTATCAGCAAGCCTTCGCGCGGCTCGAAGCCCAGACGCCCCATGAAGGAGGTCAGCTCGCTTGTGTAGGTGACTATCACGGGAACGTTCCTGAGCGCGGGGTGGCCGAGCGCGTATTCCAGCAGCTGCGAGCCTATGCCCTTGCCCTGATAGTCGGGGTGAACGAGGATATCCCACAGCGAGCCGCGGAATACAAAGTCCGTGAGCACGCGGCAGAAGGCGATCAGTTTTCCGTTGTGGCGGATCGAGAAGCACATGCTAGTTCCTTTCAGCATTTTTTCGATCTGCTCGAGCGAGCGGCTCCTGCCCCAGCGTGTAAAACGGTATAGATCCTGCAGATCGGCGGGAGATATGGCCAGTTTGCTGTCGTAGAAGTAATATTCAGGATTTGATTTCATCAGGCATCCCTTCCTTTATGAAGGCGTACCTCTTATTATTTGGCTTTGCCGCGAGCACCATGCCGCCGACGATCTTGCGCAGGTCCCCGCGTCTTGTATCTTTTGTGATCGTCAGCTCAAGCAACTGCCCGGCCCCGCACTTGCTGCAGGTCCACATGGCGCGCGCCGTGCCGCTGGCGTCCGGCGAACCGGCGAGCACCACAAGCTCGCCGCATTTTTGACAGGCTAAAATAAGCATTAAAAATTACTTCTTTCCGGGAGGCTCGTCTCTCAGGCGGCCTCTCCTGCGTATTCTCCGCGGGCCTCGGATATCGGCTTACGGTTACTTTAGGACAAATTTTACCCTCAGAGGCCCTTCGCTGTAAATATCCCTCGCGGTAAGTATCTCCAGCTTTATGCTGCTTTTGACCTGTGATATTTTATCGAGCGCCGTGATAAATTCTCCCGTGTCGATGGAGCCGACGTTGCCGGAGATCGGGTCGCGCAGCACGCCGTCGTTGGCGGCCTTCTGGTTGAGCGACTTCAATGCCTGGAATACCGTCTCCTCTATCTTATGCCGCGGCGTGTCCGGCTCAAAGGTATGCGAGTAGAGCAGTTGTTTTTCTCTGTATATCAGCCGCGAACGGTAAGCCTCTATCTGTGCCTGTACCGCCTCCCCCTCCACCGCGTTGCTCAGCGCCGTAAGCCGCAGCAGCCAGCGCCCTGGGCTGTGTGTCAGGCGTTCTCTGACCTTGGCGGCTGATTCCGCCGCCACCTCCGGCAGCTTCACCGACTCAGGTGTTTTTCCGCCAAAACGGTAGGCGAGCAGCGCGCGCGCCTCGCTGCGCAGCCTGTCAATGTACTGGTCTACCTGCTGCGCCGTGATGATGGAATCGGTCATCACCCCCTGGGCCAATATCTCTCCTGTAAAGGCGGCGATGCGTCCCTCGCGCAGACGCTGGATACCGGACTTGAGCGATTCGGACTCCGCTTTGAGCGCTTTGACCGAGGCGTCAAGTTTTTTGCTCTCGGCGAGCAGTCTGTCGTTTTCTTTTTGCAGGACGGCCTGTTCGGCCTCCGTTTCGTCGCGCATCCGCGTCATCGCGGCAAGCTTGGCGCGCGTTTCGTTGAGGCTTTTCATGCCGTTCTCCAGTTTTTCTTCGACCTGCCGCAGCTCCGACTCTTTTTCCGAGAGGTCGCCGCGGCTCTGGAAGAGGTCTATCTCCATGCGCCCCATAGATTCTTCGTTCTTTTTGAGCTCTTCCCTTGTCGATATCAGCTGGCGCTGGATGACCTGCATGCTGAAGAGCGCCGTGCGCACCTGTTCGGAGGCGGCGCTGAGGACGAAGATCGTGGCAATGGCGATGCCGACGCCGGTCAGCACCGATATGATGCGTGAGGTATATTTAGGACGGATCTTTAAGAATGTTATACGTTTTTTGCCGAGTTTCATGCCGATGACGTCGCCGGCCCATGAGACGAGAGCGCTGACGATGATCAGCGCGCCGAGCAATATCCAGTTTATGTCATGAAAAATCTCAAACAATGAGTTACCTCGCTCTTAAAAGATTTTATGTACATTACATATCATATACGGTCTTATTATACCAGATGCTTTTGAAGAAAATCAGCTGTATGCAATTTTACAGAGAAGAGAAGGAGGATGTTTCAGCCCCCTTCTCTTCGTAGTTTATTCGTATTTCAGCGCGTCGATCGGATTCAGCAGGGAAGCCTTGTAGGCCGGGTAGTAGCCGAAACCCACGCCGACCATCGCCGAGAAGACGAAGGCAAGCACGATCGACATCAGCGTGAAGACCGGCGGCGCTGAGGTGAAGGAGGACAGGGCATATCCCGCTGCCACGCCGAGCATTATCCCGATCGTGCCGCCGATCATCGAGAGGACGACGGCTTCGATGAGGAACTGCATCCTGATGTCCCTCTCCGTCGCCCCTACGGCCATCCTGATGCCTATCTCGCGCGTGCGCTCGGTCACCGAGACAAGCATGATGTTCATTATCCCGATGCCGCCGACGACAAGCGAGATGAAGGCGATCGAGCCGAGCAGCATCGACATTATCGTCGTCGTCTTGCGGCGCGCCTCGAGCATCTGCGAGACGTTGCGCACCGCGAAGTCGTCGGCGTCGCCCGGCTTTATCTTGTGCCGTTCGCGCAGAAGGGCCTCGGTCTCGTTCTGTATGTAGGAGAGGGCCTCCATCGAGACGCCCTTTATGTAGATGTTGCCGATGCGTCCCGCGGTCTTCCAGCGCACAAGCCTTCTCTGCGCCGACGTCAGCGGTACGAGGACGAAATCATCCTGATCGCTTCCCATCGCGGATAGCCCCTTCGCCTCAAAGATGCCGACCACCGTATAGGGGATCTTATTTATTCTGATCGCCTTGCCTACGGGGTTTTCACCGCCAAAGAGCTTGTCCACAACCGTTTTGCCGATGACGGTGACTTTCGCGCCCTGGCGCACGTCGCTCGCATTGATGTCGCGGCCGGATTCTATGTTCCATTCCTGCACGTAAGAGTATTCTTTCGTGCTGCCGACGACGCTCGAGCTCCAGTTTGTGTTTTCATAGATGAGCGTCGCGGAGAGGTTTATCATCGGAGCCACGGCGTCCACGCCGGAGACCTCTTTTTCGATCGCCTGGGCGTCGTCGTAGGTCAGGTAGCGCGTGACTCCCGTCGTCGAACGGCCGGGCCTGTCGGGAAAGACCATGATAAAGTTGCTTCCGAAAGAGGATATCTGCTCGTCGATACTTTTGTTGGCTCCCGCGCCGACTGCGAAGGCCGCGATGACGGCGGCGACGCCGATGATTATCCCGAGCGCCGTCAGCATGGAGCGGGTCTTGTTACGGCGCAGCGCCGTGAGGGAGGCTAAAAATACTTCGGATATGGCTATCATGCGACTGCCCTCCCCTGCGCGCTCTGTACCGGCGAAACGCTGCGCCTTTTTTCGTTTATCTCGTCCTTTATGATCAGCCCGTCGCGGAAGTGCAGGATGCGCTTCGCGTAGAGGGCGACGTCATATTCGTGCGTGACCAGTATGATCGTCATCCCCTCGTCATTGAGGCGGTGGAAGAGGGCCATTATCTCGTCGCTGGTTTTAGAGTCCAGGTTTCCCGTAGGCTCGTCCGCCATCAGTATCGGCGCGCGGTTGACGATGCCGCGCGCGATCGCCACCCGCTGCTGCTGGCCGCCGGAGAGCTGGGAGGGTTCGTGATAGAGGCGCTCCTGCAGCCCCATCTCTACCAGCGCCTGTTTCGCTTTTTCGTGGCGCTCCGAGCGCGGCACTCCCGCATAGAGCAGCGGAAGCTCCACATTTTCCAGCGCCGTCGTCTTTGGCAGCAGGTTGAAGCCCTGAAAGACAAAGCCTATCATTCTGTTTCTGATGTGGGCCAGCTCGTCGCTGTCCATCTCCGCGACCCGCACGCCGTCAAGGAGGTACTCTCCGCCCGTCGGACGGTCGAGGCAGCCAAGGATGTTCATCGTCGTCGACTTCCCCGAGCCGGAGGGGCCCATCATCGCGACAAACTCCCCCTCCTCTACGCTGAGATTGACTCCGTGGAGTATCTCGACCTCTTCGCCTCCCAGCAAAAAGCTCTTTTTTATATCCTTGAGTTCAACAAGAGCCATCCTAACTCTCCTCCTTGGGAACGATGATGCCCGTTATTACGCGCTCGCCCTCCTTGATTCCGGAAAGTATTTCGGTGTTCTGTCCGTCGGTGATGCCTTTCTCCACCTCCACCTTCACGGGTTTTTTCTTATCGAGCGTGTAGACGGCGGGTTTAGTCACCGCGGCGACGTTCTGTTTATGTCCGCCTCCTGGGCCGGGCATCCCCATCTCCGCTGACTGGCCGTTTGACGGTTTGAAGCGGAAGGCGCTGTTGGGAACGACGAGGACATCTTCGCGGCTTTCAAGTATGAGCGAAACGTTCGCCGTCATGCCGGGCAGCAGCTTGCCGTCCGGGTTCTGTACCTTTACGATGACCGTGTAGGTCACGACGTTATCCGTCGTCGTGGGCGAGAGGCGCACCTGCGTCACCTTGCCCTCGAAGCTGTCGGCAGGATAGGTGTCGACGTTGAATATCGTCTGCTGTCCCTCGTGGACGCCGCCGATATCCGCCTCGTCCACATTCACCTCGACCTGCATCTGGGTCAGGTCGCGCGCGATCTCCGCGATGGAGGGAGTCTGGTAGCTGGCGGCCACCGTCTGCCCCTCTTCAACGTTCTTTGCCACGACTACGCCGTCAACCGGCGAATATATTCTCGTATAATTGAGGTTGATCCGCGATTTTTCCAGCGTCGCGCGGTACTGCGCCACCTTCGCCTCCGCCGCCGCGAGGTTTGCCTTCGCCTTGAGCCAGGTGCTGGTATCCGTATCCACATCGGCCTTCGCGATAAGGTCGCGCTTCGCAAGCTCGCGGGTGCGCGACAGGTCTTTGGCCGCAACGTCAAGCGCGGCCTGGGCGTTAAGCACGTCCGCCTGCGCGGAGGCCACGGTCGCCTCCGCCTGCGACACCTCCGCCGCCTGCGTGGCGGAGTCCATGAGGGCGATCAGCTGCCCCTCTTTCACACGGCTGTTGTAGTCAAAATAGAGTTCCTTGATCGTGCCGGATATCTGCGTACCGACGTCGACCGTTTCGACCGGGTTCAGTGTGCCGGTGGCCTGTATCGTCGAGCGGATATCGGAGCGCGTCACGGCTACGGTCTTGTACTGTATCTCATCCTCGCGGGTGCTCCAGTAATAAAAGCCTCCGGCGGCCACCACCGCCGCCGCGGCGATTGCCGCGGCCAATTTAAGAGTTTTGCCCCTCTTCACTGTCTTATTCTCCATATTTCAGACCTCCCATGGCCTTTTCAAGGTCAAGCTGTGCCGTCTTGCAGTTGTACAGGGCAAGCACCCTGTTGGCGGACGCCGTCGCGTAGCTGTCGACCGCGTCTGAAATTTCAAGGTTATCACCGACACCGGCGGCGTAACGCCCCTCGGCGAGGTCCAGCGTCGCCTTCGCGCTGCGCTCCGCCTCCAGAGAGGAGACAAGCGATTCTTTCGCCTCGCGCAGCGCCTCCCAGGCCTTGCGCACCTCAAGCGTAACGCTGTTTGAGAGGCTCTTTATCTCGGCCTGCGCGGTGCGGAGCTCGGCGCTCGCCTGTTCTACCCTGCTCTTAGTCAAACCGCCATCGGAGATTGGCACCGAGAGGGAGAGCTTCGCGCTCCATTCGCTGCTGTCAAGGGGCGACGATCCGTATATGTCGTAGCCCGCGGAGGCGGAGATCGAAGGGGAGAGTCCCTTCATCTGCACTGTGAGGTTCGTGGAGGCATATTCGACGCGCCGCTGTTTCGCGATCAGTTCGGGTCGCTGTGCCATCGCCCTTTTCACGGCTTCGTCTAGCGGAATGTTCCATTCCTCATAGCCGAGGATATCCTCCACCTCGCTGATCTCAAGCATCGGCTGGCCTATCGCGTTCGCGAGCTCCGCCTTGAACTGCTCCATCGAGGCCTGGCTTTTGACGACCGCCAGCTTTGAGGCGGCGAGATCGGCCTCCGCCTTCGTAACTTCGATCTTGGGCTTGGTTCCGACTTCGTAGTAAGACTGCGCCCATTTAAGGCGTTTTTCAAAGTTATCATAGCGGGTCTTGGCGACTATATTTTCACGCATCGCGCGGTTAAGTCCGTAGTAGGCGCTGTAAACGTCCTGGATCACGCCTTCACGCGTGCTCCGGTAGTCCGCCGCCGCCGCTTCCGTAGAGAGCTGCGCGCCCTCCACCTTCGCCTCGCGGCGTCCCCAGTCGCTGATCGACTGTTCGACCCTCACATTGCCGGAATAGGAACCGCTGTTGTTATCTTCCGACAGTCCGTCTCCTCCGCGTGAATAGGAGCTTCCCGCCGAAAGCTGCGGGCGTCCGGCAGAGGCCGCCTGCCCGATAGTGGCGCGCTGCGCCGTGATTTTTTCCTCCGCGGCCAGGAGGTCAGGATTATTTTTCATCGCGGAGGAAAGACACTCCTCGATCGTCAGCGGCGCCCCCCAGGAGGCCGCGGCGCAGAACATCAGCGCCGCGCAGGCCAGAGGCCATCGTAATGCGGCTATTTTCATGGGATACACTCTCCTTCTTTATTCCCGGTTTTTCCTTGGTATCCTGACGGTGAAACGGCTGCCTTCGCCGTGTACGCTCGTGACGGTTATCGTCCCGTCATGCGCCTCGACGATCGCCTTCACGATGGCGAGGCCGATGCCGATCCCGCCGCTCGTCCTTGCCCGAGAGACATCCGTCCGATAGAAGCGTTCAAATATATATGGAAGGTCCTCCTTGGCGATACCGATACCGCTGTCGGCAACATCAATCCTCATCTCATCCGCGTCGCTGTGCATCGACACCGAGACCGTACCTCCGGGGTCCGTATAGCGCAGCGCGTTCGAGAGAAGGTTCTCAATCACCTGGCGGATCTTCGCGCCGTCCATGACCATCATCACGTTCGGTTCGATATCACGCTTAAGTTCGACTCCCTTGTTCTTATAGAGCGGATCGAATACCAGCGCCGCCCTTTCGATCACCGATGTGGCGTCTATATTCTCAAGAGCCAGGGAATGCCCCGCGCTCTCGATATAGGTCAGCTTCTCCACCTCGCAGATAAGCTGCGAAAGACGGTCCACTTCGCTCACCGTGAGCCGGATACGCTCCGGCGTCGGCTCCCATACCCCATCTTCGATCGCCTCAAGGTGCGACTTAATTATAGTCACAGGATTACGCAGTTCATGAGCGATATCGCTTAACAGCCGCTTACGCAGCTCCTCCTGAGCCTCAAGGCTGTCGCCGAGACGGTCTACGCTGTCGATCAGTGCCTGCAGCTCAGTGATATCAGACTCCATCCTGTCCTCCATGCGGTACTTGCCGTGGCTGATCTGCTGCGCGCGCTTTGCCGCGTTCAGGACGGGGCGGCTGATGCGGTAGGCCATAAAGACCGCGATCATCGCGGCGATGACGAGCATAAGGGCGACCGCGTAATACATGATGCGGTTGAACTTGCGCAGGAACCCGCCCTCGGGACTGTTATTAAAGGGCAGACAGGTAAAGCGCACCTCGCCCACCCGCACGCCGTCAATAACGATCTCCCTGCTGCTGACGACCAAGTCTCCTTTGAATACCATCGGCTGAGGGTTCTTATTGTGATGCCCCTCACGCTTCATCATGCGGCTGTATGAGCGCACCTCGATGCCGTCCGCGTCAAAAAGCTGCACCATCACCATCGGCCAGCGCAAAAAGTCGGAGCCGCGCGGAAAGAAGCTGCATCCGTGCCACGAACCGTTTTCAATGTACATCTTGGCGAAAAACTCCGCGATCTCCACCTCGTTCTCACGCAGGCGGTCGGTCGCAAAACCGCGGAACTGCCGGTCGAGCAGTTCGGAGATGGCCGTCGGAATGACGAGCATGCAGACGATGACGATCACCATATATTGAAAGATCAGCTTCGTCCGCAGGGAGCGCTTTACATTCATCAACGGCTACTCCGATATCTTGTATCCAAAGCCGTGAACGGTGCGTATATAGCCGTTCTCATGCTCCGGGTCACATAGTTTTTTGCGGATATTCTTGATATAGCTGTCGATTGAGCGCTCAAAGCCGTCATATTCATAGCCAAGCGCGTAGGTGATAAGGTCGTCGCGGCTCCACGTCTTTTCGGGACGCGCCGCCATCTTTGAAAGGATCATAAATTCGTTGCGTGTAAGGGAAATCTCTTCGCCGTTCTTCTTAACGGTAAAATTCTGCGGGTCGATCACAAGCGAATCGCCCACTGTAATGACATCCGAGCCGGCGCCGCCCTCGGCTGCGCCGTTCTTGCGCAGGTTCGCCCGAATGCGCGCCATCAATATCTTTGGTGAAAATGGCTTCACAATATAATCGTCCGCCCCCGCGTCGAGCCCGGCGACGATATCGTCCTCGCCGCTCTTCGCCGTCACCATGAGGATCGGGGCGTTGGAGCTGCGGCGTATCTCCCGGCAGACATCGGTGCCGGCCATACCGGGGAGCATCAGATCGAGCAGCACAAGGTCAAAAGAGTCGGCGCGAAACTTGGCGAGTCCATCCAGGCCGTCCTGAGCGATCTCCGCTCCGTAGCCCTCGCGTTCTATATAGGCCTTTTCGACCTCCGCTATCGCCAATTCATCCTCAATGATAAGTATCTTCATGACCGACCGTCGCTCCCCTGCATATGTATTTCGTTAATTATATTCCAGAAACGTCTCCTCTGTCTCTTTTACGATTTGGGCGGATCAAGAATCCGCCCAAATCCTCCTGTTGGTCTCTATAATAAACGCAGGGGCTCCTTTGGGAGCCTCATGCGATATTTTAATTTAGTTGATGACGCAGTTGTGCTGCGGGCAGGTGCCCTGTCTGTGGCAGTCGGGGCAGTCTATGTGCGAACCGCAGTAGTAGCGATGTCCGTCGTGATATCCGTGTCCGTGCCCATGTCTGGGGCTCAGCCTCTGCATAAAATTGGCGGGATCCTTGAGCACCTCTTCAAAGCGTGCCTTCGCGTATTCGCGGCGTACCTTTGCCGCCTCCTGATAGAGCTCGCGCGCCTTCGCCTTATTGGGGTAATCCTTGCTCATCTCCTCACGAAGCTCGCGCCACGCGCTGTTGCTTTCCCCGCGGAAGTTTTTGTCCCTGCCGCCGAAACTGCGCCAGCGGCAATTATCGTCCTTGCCGTGGTTGGCAAGGCAGTCGTTGAAACGCGCCGCGGCAAATTTCTCTCTGATGTCCAGCTCCTTCTCAAAGAGCTTTCTGGCCTTCGCCTTGTCCGGCTTCTCCTTGCCGAGCTCGGCTCTGATCTCGCCGCGCAGATTCCTCATCGTCTCAAACTGCGCGCGCCCCTCCTGCGAAAGCTCCGGCCTTCCGTCGCGGTACCCCCTATGCCGCGGAGCCTCCCCGCACGGCTGATAGGCGGCCGCCGTCCCCGCAATCGCCATAACCATCAATAATGCGCCAATGATCTTACCTTTCATATATATCTTCCTCCCAGAAAATTTTACCTTGGCTGCCCCCGCTTCATGCCCTGAGGCCGCCGCCCTGTTATTCGCTGGACATATAATAACAAGAGGCTATGAAGATTTTATGACCGAAATGTGGGAGTTTTGTGAGGATGAAAAACCGTCGGCCGCATCATTCCGCGCGGCCTCTTTGCACCCTTACGCCAGCTCCGTTCAGGGAGACAGAAGCTGCGCGCCGCGAGCCCTAAAGGCCGGCCAGGCGCAGATATCTGAATTTAACTCCGCGTAAACCATTTCGCAATATTGCCAAAAATGACATTTTCAACAAATGCACGTAAAATTCCCCGCGGCTTCCTTGACACCACAGGTTATGATTGTTATACTTTCTCTCGTTACGGCGGCATAGCCAAGTGGTAAGGCAGAGGACTGCAAATCCTTTATCCCCAGTTCGAGTCTGGGTGCCGCCTCCAATATTGATAATTATGCTGTATTTAATACATTGAAAGCCTGTCTTGGATAGGCTTTTTTGTTTTATGTTTTTTATATTACGGCAGACTGCCGCGGCGTTCTTATCTTTTTATATCAGAAGGAATGCGAGGTAGCAGGCAATTATCAGTATGGGGCATAACCAGCGCAGGCGCACGTTACGGTTCCAGATCAGACGCAGAAAAATCAGGTTCGCCAGCGCGCCGAAGATGAGCAGGCTGAGCGTTTTGGGGTCGGAGTAATCGTATACCCCCTTGCCGATGTATGTGATGTCGGCGAAGGCCAGGATGACAAAGTTGAACAAGTTGCTGCCGACGATGTTGCCAACCGCGATATTATAGCTACCGAGGCGGAAGAGCATCATCGTCGAGGCGGCCTCCGGCAGGGAGGTGGCGACTCCGAGGAAGAGCGCTCCTGCAAGCCCCTCGCCAAGATGGTGGTGCGTCGCGATGCCGTCAGTGAGGTAGGTCAGTATTATGCTGAGCAGGACGAGCCCCACCGCCGCGAGAGCAAAACGCCGCTTCACCTCTTTCAGAGATAGCTTCCCCAAAGATGCGGACGGCTCGGGCTCCGCTCCGTTTTCTCCCGACATGTGGAATACGCCGTAGATATAGAGGGCTGCGATGATGACCGAGGCGATATTGATACTAAAGTATTCAACGTTCAAAATACCAGCCATATTCAGGAAGAGGACCGCGTATACGGCGGCAACGGTTATCGTCACCGTTATATGGCTCTTAGATATTTTAAATGAACGGAAACCACGGTAATAGATGATTATGAAAACCGCGAGCATCGCGCAGTTGAAGATATTGCTGCCCAGGATGTTGCCGATTGCCAGCCCCGGTTTGTCGAGAAGCATCGTCGAGGTAAGGCTTGTAAAGAGCTCCGGCAGCGAGGTGACGGCGGAGAGCACGACTCCTCCGATAAAGGCTCCGGAAAGAGTCGTATGCTTTTCCATTATATCGACATACTCCGAGGCCCTGATCGAGCACCAGACCACGGATGCCGCTATTATCAAATATACCGCGTAGATCATCATTATCTCCCGCCTTCTCTCAATAACGGTGAACAATTATACTTTATCGTTTCATAATATGCCATATTTCCCGGCGGCATGCGGCAATAATCGAAAATCATCACAATTGACATGGATAAAATAGACTATGAGGCTCTTGAACTGCTCGCAGCTCTACAATTATAATTTTACCGTCTTACATTTCCTTCTCCAGAGATTAATTCTGCCATGAAAAGGAGGGACGGATATGAATCTATTTAAGGAGAGCAACTCCAGAAAGATATTTATCAGACGCCACAGCGCGGAGGGCGCTTCGCAGATCGCGGAATGTGAGCTTTGCCGGCTCGGGCCGGAGGATATCGAAGAGATGGCCGCTCTTCACAACGGGGTGGCGAAGGGACTTTCGCGCGACATATTTGCCGCGAGCACTTACGAGGAGCTGGAACGCTTTCTCGGCGACGAGGGGCTGTCCATCGGGATACGCCATAAAGGAAAACTCGTCACTGCGCGCACGATAAAGATGGGGCGCGCGTGGACGAACGAGGCGCTGGAGGCATACGAAATAAAACTTGACGATGACGAGAGGCCGGCCGTCACCGGTTTCTGTGTCGTAGACTGGGAGTTCCGCGGCAACAACGTGCAGTATCTGACGCAGTATCTTGTCGAGGATATCGTCGCGGAGACACACACCTCGCTGATAACTACCGTTTCGCCAAAGAACATCTTCAGCCTCAAGAACATCCTCACCTGTAATTTCCGGATCGTCGGCATAAAAGAGGTTTACGGCGGCTATCTGCGTTTTATCCTGAAAAAGGATTTCCGCCCCTCGCTGCTGCCGATCTGGACACACGGACATCTGCAGATTCCCATCAGGGACAGGTCCGCGCAGATGAAAGCCATCGCCGATGGATACGCGGGGTACAAGCTGGTCCGCAAGCACAAGAGCGGCTTTCACCTTCTCTATGCAAAAACAGCGACGGCTTAAAGCCGCCTATTGCGCGCCGCCGCTCTTAAATTTGCCATATAGCGAAAGAAGTTCGGTTATGGGAAAGATAAGCGTCAGAAGCCTTCTGCCCGAAAGCGCCGTCAGCACTCCGGCCGCAGCCGCAGCCGCGGCGCTCTCCAGCGGACGGCTCTTGATTATCTTTGCTGGGCTCATCTCATCCATCGCCGCGGCAAAATTTTTCTTCGCCTCGGCGATATCTGCCGGTTTAACCCTTGTCTTCATTTTGCGTTTCACCGTCCTTCGCCGGCGGCGACTTTAAGATAAGAGCCACTCCCACCGCCCCCAGAAGCAGCGCCGCTATGAGCGCCGCCGCGGGGCGGCCCAGCCGCGAGGCAAGCATAAGGTAGAGGGCATAGACGGCTGTAAGCACGCCTGCCGAGAGTAATACCCCGCCAAAAAAGAACATGGCGGCCCCCCGCAGGACGTCCTGCGCCTGTACGCGAAGTTCGCGGCCCTCCGCCTCCACAAGCTCAAAAAAGCTGATAACAAGTTCCGTCAGCCGGTTCATTCAAGCGTGCCTTTGCTAAGTAGCAGCTTCACAGCGCCGCTTTTTGCCTCCGTCATCAGGAACGGTGCGAATGCCCGCCGTGACAGACCGTATTTTCCATCAGTTTCGCAAGTATAAGCCCGACGCCAAAGGCCGCCGTCACCGAAACAAAGGGATGTTCGCAGATCTTGGCACCCACCGCGCGCAGGACTTCGTCCTGCTCTTCCTTGTATTTTTCTACAAGCGGCGATACGTCTTTGTAGAGACGCTCAGCACCGTTTTTTATATTTCCGATAAGCGCCTCTTTGCCCCCATGCAGCTCTTCACTGGCTTCCTGAGCCTGCGCCTGCAGTTTTGCCTCAAGCTCCAGTATCTTTGCCTCCAGAGCCTCGATCTTCGCCTGGCTTGTCTCCATAAGTTGATCGCTCATTTATATGACCTCCTTCAAACGGCAGTCATTTTTATCGCCGTTTTGATATGACTCTATTCTAACATCAGGCCCCGCGGATAGTTATAAGGAATTGCCTGAAAAAAAACAGCAAAATCAACGGTTAACGCGTCTCGTTGTGCGGCTTTCCCTTGATACGCTCTTTATCGAGATACATATTGTCGTCGGCGGTTTTGAATATTTTACTTATCGTATTTAATTCCGCGGCATCACGGAAAGCCGACCCGAAGGCGGCGCTGATCTTCGGTTCGCCCGGCCTGCCCATCTCTTTGAATTTTTCCAGCAGCACCTGCCAGCGGTCACGCACCTCAGCCTCTTTTATATTGATAAAGAGGACGGCAAACTCGTCGCCGCCGATCCGGAATACGGCGTCACGTCCAAAGGCGCCGCATAGCATGGCGGAGAACTTCTTTATATAGGAATCTCCCGCCTGATGCCCGTAGATGTCGTTTACCATTTTCAGGTTGTTCAGGTCAAAGACGCCGATCCCAAAATGCTCATACTTCGCCATATTCAGACTATGCTTGATCGTCTCGCGTTCATAGCTGGTACGGTTCTTGACTCCCGTCAGGAGGTCTTTTTCCGCGAGGTCCATCACCTCGCGGTTGTACCTCCTTATGATGACCGTGGTCACCGTAACGACAAGGATGACCACCAGCAATGTAAAAATAAGCTCAAGTCCAAGCTGGGAGAACATTTTTATTTTAAAGTCCCGCGTATTCTTTTCCACCACAAGGTACCAGTTCAGGTTGGGAACATATTTCGTGATTACATATCCGTCCGCCTCTCTGCTGTGGTACCATTTGTATTCCGGCGCCGCCGTATTTCTCACGATCGCCGCGGCCATAGCTTTAAAGGTCTTGTCTTTGAAGAGATTCACCCCGGCGAATTCCGTCAGCTCCGAAGATAGCTGGATCTTTCCCTGTTCGTCGATCAAAAAGGCGCTGATGCCGTATCTTTTTTCGTTTTCTACCAGAAACTGCTGGACGTAGGGGGTCTCCATGCCGACGCCTACGACCGCCAGCAGCTTGCCGTCACTATCTGTAAGTTTACAGTTAACGAATACTGTAATTATATTATCCTTTGCCTCGTCATTATCTACATTGAGGGAGCATTCCTGTGGCTCCTCAAGAAAGTTGAAATACCATTCGTTTTCCGGGTCGCCGGGGCGCATGTAGCGGTCGACGCCGTTCTTGTAATGATAATATGCCCCGGTCTTTACTGAGACCAGGAATACCGAGTCAAAGCGGTATTTTTTTTGATAGGACTCAAGATAGTTTCTCAGCAGCTCAAGATCGTCGGACGTCAGCTTCCGCTCCTCCTCTTTCAGCATGAAGCTGCGCAGAAAGGTGTCGTTCGCCATCGCCAGCGAAACATTGATCGGTCTGTCCATCAGATTGTTGATATTTACGAAGATATTCTCGGAGGTCAGCTCAGATACGGCCTCTACATCTCTTTTGAATAACGCTTGAAAGGATAAATATGAGAAAAAAGCCGATAAGGTAAAGCCGCCAATTATTACAAAGGCAATGACCAAACAAACGGGAATGATATTTCGCCGCATCTCCCAAACCTCCTGCAAATCTTTCTGTCTTTAATAATGGAGGGCGCTCCGTAACATTGCCTATTAACATTCGCCGCTCTTTTATACAAATATATATCTATTTTGGCTGGATAGCAAACGGCAGAATTAAATTTGAAGCACCCAAATATACTTTATAGGAGGGCAAGCGCACAAATATTCCCTCCGCGCCCGCTGCGCCAGGCGGCAAGTACCGTTCCCGGCGGATATGAGTAAAATGATGCTAAGAAAGAACTTTCAGGATAGAATAATAATATTGTTATTCCGTTGAATATAGGGAGGTTTTTATCTTGAGGGAAAATTTCAAAGAGATACCGCTGCTTCAGCAGAGAGAGATCGAAGCAAAGGCGATGGGTCCGTTGATACGCGCCTTCTGCCGCGAATTTGGCGAGGAGCGCACCTACGAGGTCGTCAGACGCACGCTCAAAGAGGTCTCGCGCCAAACGGGGAAAGAGCTTAGTGAACGCTGCGGAGGCGGCCTGGATTCACTGAGGAAAAACTGCATCTCACGCTGGGGCGAGGGCGGCGCGCAGAAATCGACCCCCAAAGAAGACAGCGCGGACTGCTGCAGCTTCGACGTCACTTACTGCGCCTTCGCCGAAATTTACCGGGAGCTCGGTTACGGCGATATTGGGACCATCATCTCCTGCGAGCGCGACGAGGCCTTTCTCAACGGCTTCGACGAGAATCTTGAACTCGTCCGCAGCAAGACGCTGATGGAGGGTGGAGACTGCTGCGACTTCTGCTACCGCAGGAAAAAATAACCTACTAAATAAAGGCCCCGCCCCGCCGGTAATCATTTCGACCGGCGGGGCGGGGCCTTTGTTTATTGTGGATTTTTCAGTAGCTATCCGTCAGCTCTCTTCGCCGCTCCGCTCGCGGAGGCGATGCGGATACTGCGTATCTCCCGCGGCGCTTTACTTGCCGACGGAGATGAAGAGCGTCTGTCCGTCCCGCGAGACTAGGAAGCCAAGCGCGCCCTTCTTGGCGCTCATCATGCGCTCCCAGTCGGCGATGGAGTTAATCTTCTGGCGGTTAATCTCCAGGATCACGTCTCCGGGACGCAGGCCGAGGCGCTGTCCCTGCGACCCCTGGGCGATCTTCGTCACGACCACGCCGCCCGTCTCTGAAAGTTCGTACTGCTTACTGAACTCAGGGCTGTTGAGGACCACCGTGATACCCATCTGCGTAGATTCTTTCGGCGCGTTCTGCTGGCCGCCGCGTGAGCTGCCGCTCTGGCGTCTGGCTCCGGGGACGCTGTCCATATCTCCAAGGGTAACCTCGACTGTCATCTTCTTGCCGTCGCGGTAGATCTCGAAGGGGACCTTCTCGCCCGCCAGCCTGTTGCGTACCGCGAAGACCACGTCCTCGCTGTTCTTGACCTTGCTGTCGCCTACCGATATGATCACATCTCCGCGCTTGAGTCCAAACTTCTCCGCCGGGGAGCCCTTCTGGACGTCGGCTACGATAGAACCTTCCTTAGTGGGGATCTTATACGCCTCCACAAGCGAAGCGGTAAGCGGCTGCACCGTGACGCCCAGCCATCCGCGGCGTACCTCTCCGTGCTTGATGAGGTCATCCATTATCTGCTTCGCCATGTTGACGGGGATCGCAAAACCGATGCCCTGGGCGTAGGGAACGATAGCAGTGTTGATCCCTATGACGTTGCCGTTGAGGTCGATGAGCGGACCGCCGCTGTTTCCGGGGTTGATCGCCGCGTCGGTCTGGAGGAAGCCCTGGAAGTTTATTCCAGGGGCCTGCAGAGTCCTATTTTTCGCGGAGATGATACCAGCGGTCACCGTATTCTCAAAACCATGCGGGTTCCCGATCGCGACCACCTGCTCGCCGACTTCGGTGGCGCTGGAGTCGCCAAGCTGCAAAACGGGAAGGTCTTTAGCCTTTATCTGGATGATGGCAAGGTCGAATGTCGGGTCCTGCCCCACCTTCTTCGCGTCAAAGGTCCTTCCATCGAGCATCGTCACCTTTATCTTATCGGCATCCTCTACGACATGGTTATTCGTAAGGATATAGCCCTCTTTGCTAACGATGAATCCCGACCCCTTACCGCGGCGCGGCACCTTACGGGGCTGGCTCTGGCGCTGCTGGGGACCGAAGAACTCCTCGCCGAAGAACTCCTCAAAGAACGGGTTGCCCTGGAACGGGTTGACCATCGGCTGCTCCGTCACCATCGTCTCAACGTCAATATTGACGACCGCGGGCGAACTTCTTTTTACGATCGCCACATAGGGATTTCTCTGGTCATACGCGGTCGGGGTAGAGGCTACCGCCGCCCCGCCGGGATTTGTCGCCGTGCTTATGCCCGCCTCTGTTACTGTATATCTTGTTGCTATATAGGACCCCGCGGCCCCGCCAGCAAATAAAATCAGGGCGGCAAGCGCAGCAGCTCCGAACTTTTTCAAACTGCTGTTCAGATTGAATTTCTCCATGTAAACACCTCCAAAATTTTTACTTTCTATTTACTGCATGGCTCATAATAATACCAGATGGTCAACGAAAGTCAACGTGGTTTTTTGTGGAATATTTGTGGAGGTGGCAATGCCATCTATGTTATAATCAATCAATGGCACATGGAGCCGGGGAGGATTTATAAAAGATTGAAGAATAAGATAAAGCCACGGTTTTTCCTGACACGTACCTTCGTTCTTCTAATAATAATGCTCCTTCTATTCAGCTGTCTGGGCGTTATGCTGTTGCTGCGCACACGGGAGCTGTACATGGAACAGGACGACGCCCAAACCGATTCCGTAGTCTCCCTAGCCGCGAACATCGTCGGTGAAAGAATAAACACCCGTATCCAGATGCTCTCATCCATCACGCGAATACACAGCGGAGCAACCATCCGAGAGCCCCGCAGAGTGCTGGCTGAACTAAAAGAGCGCCTCATGTACTACGCAAAGACAAAAAATGATATGAATTACAAGCACCTCTCCGTTGCCGACGCAGACGGGGAGGTTACGACCCCGGAGGGCGGCTCCTACAACATCGGCGCCTATGATTTCTTCCAGCAGGCGCTGCGCGGCTCCGCTACAACATCTTCCGTGATATCAGACCCATCCGGTGACCACAGACACTGCGGCGGATTCATTGCGATCTGCGTCCCGGTTCACATGGGCGCGGAGGTCATCGGCACACTCAGCACCGTTATGGATCTTCGTTACGCCGCCCTATTCCTGAAGGATATAAATATTAGGTACAACGGAGCGGTCCTCTTCCTTGTTGATAGGGAGAATACCGTGATATCCAATTCCGGAGTATTCAGAGATCTTAATATGTACGTCAGCGCCCCGACGAACGTCTTCAAATTTATGGGCGGTATCCTTTCCGAACAGGAGCGCGGGGAGCTTGCCATGCAAATGGCCTCCGCCGGAGATTCCTCCGTCTATGATTACGCCTCAAAGAGCACGGGACGCTTCATATCCTACGTGACCCTGCCGCATACCAACAACTGGAAACTCATCGCCGTCTCGTCAAGCAACAGCATCAGGAACTCGCAGCAAAAACTGCTGATGACGCTGGGGATCACCTTCGTTGTACTGGCGCTGCTGCTGATGACCATCATCCTTGTCGTATATTTCTACGCTTGGCGCTCCTCACGCCTCCAGCATATCTCCAACGCGATGCTCAACACCACCGGCCTGCATCTGCTGACGCTTCATCCCTCGGGGCTGGCCGAAGATTTCGACGGGCGTTTCGCGGAACTGCTGGGCCTGCCGCAGCAGACGCGGCGCTTCAACTTTGACGAGATGAACACGGAAGGACGGAAAATGTTCCCGCACGCCCCCTTTAAGGGAGGCGAATCCCTGCGCTTATGCTGTACTGCGCCTGACGGAAGGAATATATATCTACTCATCCAGATCGCCGAGGCAGCTTCCAGCGGTATCGGAGAGGCCGTCGCGCTCGACGTCACCGCCGACGAAAATTTACAGCGGCGCGAACGTGAACTGGCCTACGTCAATCAGCTGACGCACCTCCCTAACGTGGAGAGCTTCTCCATCATGCTGAAAGATAAAATAGCCGCCGCCGGCGCGGACTACGGCGCGGCCTGCTTTTTTATCGGGCTCGATGAAAAAGACCGGATATCGGAAGTCTTCGGCAGAATCGTTTTGCAGAAGGTGTTAATCAAAACCGCCACTCTGGTCGCGGAGGCCGCGCGCAAATTCGGCGGCGAGGCCTACAGCCTGGACTATGGGGATTTCGTACTCTATTACGAAGACGACGATCCCCGCCCCCTGCGTTCCATAGTTGAAGAACTGAGGAACGCGCTCCGCGCACCCTTCAAGATAGAGAACCATGTGATAGAGATCGCCTCTTCCATAGGCGTGATCACTTATCAGGAGTATATCAAGAACAATACCCCCACTGTCGACGAAGTTTTCAGGAACGGGATCATCGCCATGAATTTGGTGAGGGAAAATGAGGGAATATTTGTTCTCGACCGTGATACCTACGACTCCGTCCTCCACAACATTGAACTGGAGCACGCGCTGCTTCACGCCGTAAAGAACGGCGAGCTTGCACTCCACTACCAGCCGATATATGACGCGATAGCCGACAAAATATGCGCAGTCGAGGCGCTGGCGCGCTGGAACAGCCCCGCCTTCGGACCGGTACCGCCTGACGTCTTTATACCCATCGCCGAAAAAAACGGCTTTATCAACACGCTGGGAGACTGGGTACTCGACAGCTGCATCGAGTTCGCGCGGACATTGTCGAAGATGGACGTCTGCATAGAGTTCAACGTCTCCGCGATACAGCTGCTACAGATCGACTTCGCGGAGAAGTTCGCATCGCGCGTCAAAAACTCCGGGCTGCCGCCGCACGCGCTGGGCCTCGAAATAACTGAGTCGTCAATAGCCTTCGGACGGGAGGCGTCGACACGGGAGAAGCTTGAAGCAGTCAGAGGCGCGGGAATGTCCATATACATCGACGATTTCGGCACCGGCTATTCTTCATTCACATACTTAAAGGATATGGAGGCCGAATGGCTCAAAATAGACAAGAGCTTTATCCACGGCATAGACGGCTCGAAAGAGAAGAGAGAAATATTCAGGGCGATCAGCGCGGTGGCGCAGACTATGGGGATGAAGACCATCGCCGAAGGCGTGGAGAGCCGTGAAGAGCTGGAAACGGTATTGGAGCTCGGCTGCCTGTACATCCAGGGCTATCTGATAGCAAGGCCAATGAATGCTGAAGCCTTGCTGCGGTTCCTGGCCGATTTCAGCGGCATCGAGTCTTTAAAAGACGCATAACGGAGAAGGCAAGCCATAGAAGGCCGAAAGCTACGGCAAAGAGCCATATCAATTCGCCGCTGCCGGATGCATCGGCCGACGGCTCCCTGAAACTGTCAAATATGAGCCTGTAAAAGCCGTAAAGCGTCATGAAAAGAGGGAAGGTCACGGCAAAGCTCCGCTCTCCCCTTATTCTCCCCGCCACTCTCTCGACCGCCAGCAGCAAGAGCAATATTCCAAAAGAGGCGAGGGACTCGGAAAGCTGTGATGGATACCGGTAAAAGCCCGCGGGGTCATAATGCAGATGCACCGCCCACCAGGGCGCGTCACTGCAATACTTTCCGATCCCCTCGCAGCAGCCCTCCATGAGACAGCCGATACGGCCCACACCAAGCAGCGCGGCAGAGGGAATCGCGGCCGCCTCCGCAAAATCCTCGATGTTTATTTTGTATTTCCACAGCCGCCATACTCCCACAAGCCCGCCGGCAAGCATACCGCCGCCGGAAGAGAGGCCGCGCAGCGTCATCTTGAGTGTCAGCTCGCCGCTGAAATAGAGCGGTAGCTTCTCCGCGACGCCTGCCGCAAAGGAGCCGAGGATGCCCGCGCAGTAGACCCAAAGCAGTACGGAGGTTACCGCGTCGTCGTCCATGCCCCAAATCCTCTCGGCGCGGCGGCATGTCCAAAATACGAAAATAAGCAAAGCGGAAGCCCACAGCAGATAATAGCTACGGGCTTCCACAAACGAAATTTTAAAAATTATCGGGTACATCTTCCCCTTTTGTTAATTGAACTTTCCGTGCTGGGAATGTCTCCGGCCACGGTCAGTTCCGCGTCCGCGCGCGGACGCGCCAACCGGGCAGACGAGGACCCGGCGCAGCGGCTCTTCGCCTATTGAGCGCGTCTCCACATCCTTGTTGTCGCGCAGCGCGATATGGATGAGGCGGCGCTCCCAGCTCGACATCGGCTCCAGGCTGACGGGCGTCCCCTTGTGCTTCGCCTCGCGCGCGATGGACTCCGCGAGCCGGCGCAGCGTCTGTTCACGGCGGGCGCGGTAACCGCCGCAGTCAAAGCGGACGCGCCTCGTCGACATATCTTCGTGACAGACGAGATTCGTGATGTACTCAAGCGCCTTGAGCGTCTCTCCGTAGCGGCCGATGACGACTCCCGCGTCCTCACCGACGAGATTTATCATGCCGTCGTCTGTGAGTTCGGGGATGAGGTCAAGATCCATCTTGTCGAGTATATCATTGACGAAATGGCACGACTTTATATAGGACAGCGGCGCGAAGGGACGTATCTCGATCTTATAGGTAGAACCGAGCAGGCCGAAGAGCTTCTTATCTTCGGACAATACGGTGGCATCCACATCCTCGGCTTGGATATCCCACATCTGGGCGCCTTTAGCTTTGGCCTCTTCAAGCGAAGAACAGTCCACCACGGCGCTCTCTATTTCAGGCATCGGTATTAAATCTGTCTCTTTCATATTAATCCTCGTCATCCTCATCATCGTCGTCCGCGGTGTTGACCGGTTTGTTCTTGTGGAGCGTCGGCTTTACCGCAAGCTGCTCGCTGGTCTTCTTCATGACAAAATACTGCTGCCCGACGCCTATCAGCGAAGAGAGGCCCCAGTATAGCATTACGCCGCCCGGCATCGAAAGGCAGATGAAGGCCATAAAGAACGGCATAATCGTATTCATCATCGCCATCTGGGGATTGTTGCCGCCCGAGAGCTTCTGCTGCGCCCAGGTAAGCACGGAGATGCCGATGAGCAGGATCAGATTGCCAAGATAGAAGTTAACATGTGAAAGTCCGGCGGGATTCGTAAGAACGGCGGAGAGGACGGACATTATGCTGTATTCGCCGTTGGCGGCCGCCGCTACGCCGAGCGCCTTCGCAAGTCCGGCCGTCGTTGAGGAGCCAAGAAGGACGCCGAAGAACGAAGTATCCGCAAAATCATAGGTACGCAGTACATTGAAGAGAAGAATGAGTATCGGGAGCTGAACGATAAGCGGCAGACATCCCGCGGCGGGGTTGACCTTATATTCCTTGTAGAGACGCATCGTCTCCTGGTTCATTTTTTCCTTGTCGTTAGCATATTTTTCCTGGATAACCTTCAGCATAGGCTGTATCTTCTGCATATGCTGCATTGAAAGCATCTGTTTCTGGTTGAGCGGGTAAAGCGCAATCCTCACCGCTATCGTGAGAAGTATTATCGCCAATCCGTACGAATGAGTGATACCGTAAAAGAACTCGAGTATTGTCAGAAGGAGCTCGCTAGCTCCGTGCCATATCGCGCCCAAAACTTTCACCTAACCTTTCGAAGTTTGCTCCGTCTTTTCGTAGAGCATTCCTAACCATTTCCGTTCTGCTATCTCGGCCGGTTCAGGCACGGGGTCGAAGCCCCCCTCGTGCCACGGGCCGCACTTCACCAGCCGGGCCATCGTAAGCCATAGGCCCGTAATGGGACCATACCGCCGCAGCGCCTCCGCCGCGTACTCGGAACAGGTAGGATAAAATCTGCACTTGCCGCCGCCCAAAAGCGGGGAAAGGACTGCCTGATAGGCCCTGATGCAGAATATCATACAATAAGAAACCAAGCGCACGGTCAGTCGTCCCGGCAATCCACATTCCAATCAGCGCCGGGCCATTCCGCTTTCAGCAGCCCCCTGCGCTTCAGGGAAAGAGCCATATCCGCGTAAACCTCGTCGGCCTTCGCTCCAAGAGCGTTCTCCCGCAGAGAGGCGACAATCCACGTCCCATCTTTGATCCACGGCAGAAGCCTGCGGAACGACTCGCGCATCACGCGGCGTCCGCGCGTCCGTCTCACCGCGCCGGCGATCTTCTTGCCCACCGTAACGCCCGCGATAGCGGGACCCTCCGCCTTCGTAAGAAACAACAACCGCACCAGTGCGCCTGTTTCACGACGTCCGGTGCGGAATACGAGATCAAATTGCCACCCGCTCTTTAGTCTTTTAGCAGATGAAAAACCGAAATCCACAGCTAAATTAGACGGCGAGACGCGCTCTACCTTTACGGCGACGATTTCTAAGAATACGGCGTCCGCTGGGGGATGCAGAGCGTTCAAGGAAGCCCATTGAGCGCTTGCGTCTTATATTGTGCGGCTGAAATGTTCGTTTCACAGACTACACCTCCTGCGTTTTGTCATCATTATCAAACTATCAAAAATTCTTTGCAGAATAATTGGCCCATAAACAACCTGATAAATATAACATAGACTTGCCCCCGCGGCAAGAAAAGAATAATCTTTTTGGCGATTTTTTTTTGAACTATTGCGCAACGGCCCACTTTTGTGCTAAGATATTCGTTGTCTTTGTGAAGGAGGTGACGGCATTGCCAAACAAGAAATCAGCAAAAAAACGAGTCCTGGTCACTGAGAGAAACCGCATCTACAACCGCTTTTGGAAGACCCGCTGCAAGAACGCGGTGAAGAAGCTCCTGGAGGCGGTAGCGAGCAAGGATCTTGATCTTGCGACAAAGAGGCTGAACGAGGCTCAGGGCGTACTGGATAAGGCGGTAGTTAAGGGCGTCGTCCACCGTAATACAGCGGCCCGCCGCAAGTTGAACATGGCTGCAAAAGTCAAGGCTCTCTCTGCCTAGGCTAATATCTATATTTTATTAGAAAAATAACAGCGGAATCCCACATGGGAGGCTCCGCTGTTTTTATTTTATAAATTTATTTTATCAATGTCCGGTCGGATACGTCGTTAGAATATAGATCATATTTCAGCGGCGCGTATGGCCCGCGGAACCCATGAGCCCTATTATCGCCGTCTCCAGCCCCTGCCAGCCGGAACCGATCCCGCTTCTTTCCTCTATATTCATCCTGATAAGCGCGGCGATAAAATCCGTGACCGCCCCGTGACCATATCTCTGGTCGGCCTGCTTCGCCATGCGCCAAGCGTAATCCTTCGCGCCAAGCGCCTTGGCAAAGGCGGTGGCGTCCTTACCGAGCCCCGAATACCAGGCAAGACGCATGCGGTTGTGGATCGGCGTCAGCGTCGGGATCAAGTCTCCTGTGCGCGCCATCGCGTGCAGGCTCTTCAGCACCCCTGCGTAATCCCCGGTACAGAGGCCGTCAAGCAGGCGCAGGAGGTTTCGGCTTCCGTCGTCAAGACAGAGCTCCTCCACATCACAGGCGGTGACGGGGGAATTTTTTTTCAGGAACCCAAGGCTCTTCAGCTGGGCGCGGATCTCCTCCGGGTCCTCCAGCAGCTCGACGATCATCGCCGCGCCCTGCGGCGCGAGGTCCACGCCAAGCTCCTTAGCGAGATTCGCCACCCATATCTGACGCTCGCGCGGCCAGCGCGGAAACTCCGCGGCTTTGAGCAGGCGGCACTTCGCAAGGACATCTTTTGGTATAAACTTGGCGGGCTGAGATTTTATCTCGCTCTCATAGACCAGAACTAGCGTCACCGAGGAATCGGCGTCTATCATAGAGGAAAGTTTTTCGGGAAATGGGCCGAAAAGCGGCGCTGACTCCACGATGATGAAGCGGCTCTCGTCAAAAAGGCCGCCGGTCATGTTGTCGGAGAGGAGGGAGCTCCACTCCCCTCCCTCCTGTTTCCCGGCGGCCACATATCCTTTTTTTTCAAGCTCGGCGGCGGTCTCCTCGAGAAGGCGCCTTTGAGCTGTCCCCGAGGCGGCGATCAGGAGGAGAGCCGGCATCAGCCCTTCACCACTATATTTACAAGCTTGCCGGGAACGGCGATCGTCTTGACGATCTCCTTGCCCTCCAAACGCTTCTTGGTCTCTTCACGGGACATCACCTCGGCGAGCAGGTCCTCCTTTGAAAGCCCCGCGGAAACGGTAAACTGCTCGCGCACCTTGCCGTTTATCTGAAGCACGACGGTGGCGCTGTCCTCGACAAGCGCGCCCTTATCCACCTCGAACCACCGGTGGACGGAGAGGAAATCCTCGTTGCCGAGCTGATGCCAGAGCTCCTCCGTGATATGCGGCGCAAAGGGAGAGAGGCAGCAAAGCAGCGTCTCGACGCCCTCGCGTTTGATGCTCCAGCCCTTCGCGTCCTCCGGCGCGAAGGAGATGAGGGCGTTCGTCAGCTCCATCAGACGGGCGACGGCGGTGTTGAACTGCCGCTCTTCGCGGATATCCTTCGTGACCCGGTCAAGTGTGCTGTGGATGATGCGCTTCATATCGCGCTCCGCCGGCAGCGTCAGGGAATCCATCGCCGCGCGTTCAGCGGAGGCGGTCCTCAGACCGTCGAGATTCTGCTCGACAAGACGCCAGACACGTCCGAGGAAGCGGTTCGCCCCCTCCACGCCGCGCTCGGACCAGTCGAGGTCCTTTTCAGGCGGCGCGGCAAAGAGGATAAAGAGGCGCGCCGTATCCGCGCCAAATTTCTTGATTATCTCGTCGGGGTCGACGACGTTGCCGATCGACTTTGACATCTTGGCTCCGTCCTTGATGACCATGCCCTGCGTCAGCAGACGCTTGAACGGCTCGCGCATATCGGCGGGCAGAAGGCCGAGGTCGGAGAGCACCTTAGTAAAGAAGCGCGCGTAAATAAGGTGCAGACAGGCGTGCTCGATGCCGCCGATATACTGGTCAACAGTCATCCAGTAGGCCGCCGCCTCCTTGTCGAATGGCATATCCGTGCTCCAGGGGGAGGTGTAACGGTCAAAATACCATGAAGAACAGAAGAATGTATCTATCGTATCCGTTTCACGGCGCGCCGGACCGCCGCAGACAGGGCAGGTCGTATTGTACCAGTCGGGGCGCTGCGCAAGCGGATTGCCGCCGTTCGCGGGCATCTCGATGTCAAGCGGCAGCTCGACGGGAAGCTGCTCTTCCGGCACGGGGACGATGCCGCAGTGGTCGCAGTAGACCATCGGGATCGGCGTTCCCCAATAACGCTGGCGCGAAATGAGCCAGTCGCGGAGCCGGAACTGCACCTCTTTTTTGCCCTTGCCGTGTTCCTCGAACCACTCGGCGGCCCTGGCGATCGCCTCTTCCGTGGGCAGGCCGTCGAGGAAACCGGAGTTGCAGGCTACGCCGTCGGCGGCCACCGCCGCGGGCATTGTCGCTCCGTCGGGAGCCGGTTCGTCGACAGGGCGGACGACGGTGATGACTGGGATATTATATTTGCGCGCGAAATCGAAGTCGCGCTGGTCGTGCGCGGGAACGCCCATGATCGCCCCAGTACCGTAATCGGTGAGGATATAGTCGGCGATCCAAATCGGCGACTTCTCCCCCGTGACGGGGTTGACGGCGAAAAAGCCGGTATCCATACCCTCTTTATCGGTGCCGACGGCGGTACGCTCGATTGTGCTGCGCGAGGCCATCCGCTTGGCGAAGGCGCGCATCTCCGCGGCCTTTTCGCCGCCCGCCATCTCCGCGAACTTCTCCACATAGGGATGTTCCGCGGCCATCGCGACGAAGGTGACGCCAAAGATCGTGTCAATGCGCGTCGTAAAGGCCTCAAGCTTGAGATCAGTATCGGCGATATCCATCTCGAAGTGAACGCCCTCGGAGCGGCCTATCCAGTTGCGCTGCATCGTGACGACGCGCTCCGGCCAGCCCTTGAGGTCGTCGAGGCAGTCAACCAGCTCCTGCGCGTAGTCCGTGATACGGATGAACCACTGGTCGAGGTCGCGCTTCGTGACCGGAGTGCCGCAGCGCCAGCAGACGCCGTCGTCGACGACCTGCTCGTTGGCGAGCACCGTCTGGCACTTGTCGCACCAGTTGACGGGCGCATGCTTACGGTATACGAGCCCTTTCTTGTAGAACTGCAGGAAGAGCCACTGGTTCCATCTATAATAGTTAACGTTGCAGGTCTCAACGCGGCGGCGCCAGTCGTAGCTATAGCCCGCGTGCTTGAGCTGCTGCGTCATATGCTCGATATTGCTCCAGGTCCAGTCGGAGGGAGCCGTCTTATTCTTGATAGCCGCGTTCTCCGCCGGCATGCCGAAGGCGTCGAAGCCCATCGGATAGAGGACGTTTAGCCCCTGCATACGCAGGAACCTTGCCAGCAAATCGCCGATCGAATAATTGCGCAGGTGCCCCATGTGAAGCGCCCCGCTCGGATAGGGGAACATTTCAAGGCAATAAAACTTCTCTTTGCTGTGGTCGACCTCTACCTCAAAAATCTTCGAGTCGGCCCACGCTTTCTGCCATTTCGGTTCAATGGCGGAAAAATCATACGGCATCTATATCTCTCCCTCTTAGATGAAGAATTTTCATTTATACATCATGGTATTATATACACTCGGTTATGAGAGGTCAAACATGGTAAATCGGCGTTTATAAGCACGATTTGCGTTATAACTTTGGGCTCTGGTATCCTGCTGCAGGCGCACCCGCATGCTGCGGCAATATGGATAATTTGAAAATGTCCCCGCCCTGTGGCGGGGACATTGCCTTGCAATCGCCGTATGAAAATACGGCTCCGGTTCCAGAGCCCAAAGTTATTTAGCAACTCGCACTTCTAAACGCCGATTCCCTTCGGACAGAATAAAGAGATAAATAGCGATTTACACTTTCTTCTCCCCGCTGCTGATGTTCTTCAGCACAAAGGCGGCCCACAGCTCAAAGGCGTCTTTGAAGTTCCAGGGGTCTTTGCCGGTGAGGGCGCGGATTTTTTTGAGGCGGTACTGAAGGCTGTTTCTGTGCATCGCGAGGCGCTCGGCCACTTCGCCGCTCGCGAAGGGGGATTCGCACCAGCCGAGGAAGGTGTCGCGCATCTCCTCGTAGTCGTTGCGTCCCTCGAGCCCCGCGAGGGTGCGGTCGGCGAATTCTTCACGTTTACCCACCGGGAGCAGGTCGAGCAGCGCCTCGCTGATGAGGCTGCGCGCGGAAATGACGCCGGAAAGTTTGAGCTGGCCCGCGAGGCGCATCGCGTCGCGCGCGGAGCGCAGGGAGATGGCGAGTCCGTTCAAATCGTTTGCGGGAAAGCCTACGGCGATGTCGGCGGTGATGCCTTTGTCTTCCAGGTTCTCTATAAAGCCGTGGGCGATGCCCTCGATGTTCTGTGTGATGTCGTCGTTGGTTCCCGGGCGATTCGGCGTGACGAAGATCGTGACGCGCCGGTTCCGCTGAGGGCAGATGACATTACGCGGATGGGAGAAGGCGGAGCGCAGCTCGCGCACCATAATCTGATAGGCGTTTTCGCTCGACTCGTCTTTCCATTTTTTCATCTCGACGACGACGGAGGCTTTGCAGCGCGTGAGGGTAACGCCAAGCTCTTTGCCCTGAAGGGTGATGAGTTCGCCCATACCCTGCGAGGCGTCGTAGGAGGCGACGTTTTCAACAAGGTTGCGCAGCGCGAGCTCGCGCATAAGGTTTGATTCGAGGAAGGCCTGTTCGCGCAGCATGATCTCCGCCTGTTTCTGCACGAGAAGCCCAAAACGCTTGACCTCATCGGGCATGCCGGTTATCGAGATGGAGCCGATGACTTTGTCGAAGAATTGTATAGGCAGAGTGTAGCTTGGGTAGACGCCGGGCATTTTTTTCGCCTCGTCGCTGTAGGTGACGCATGGTTTGTTCTCCTGCATCACCTTCATGGAGGGTTCGTGGAAGGTCCCAACCCTTTTCTTTACATTACAGCCGATAATGATGCCGTTTTCATCGGTAACGAGAACGCCGCGTCCGATAACCTCGCTTGTACTCTCTGCGATATTCTGCGCCATTTTCTTAAACATCGAGAAACTACTCCCGGATTTTTTATTCAAGAGCATAGTTCATTTTTTATTATATATCATTTTTATGTTCTTAGGAATAATGTATTTTGCCCCGCATATAGTTAGAATGTGAATAGGGAGACAAAGTGGCTGAAGCACCTAATCTTCCAAAAAGAATTTAATGTTTGTTTTATCAATAAAAAGGAGGAATGCAAAATGCGTTTGGAGTTGCATAAGGTCCACATCAAGGGACTTGATTTTGCAGAGAAAACCCACGTAAAGAACGGCGTGCTCTATGTCAACAAAGAAGAAGCCGAGGCCCTCGTCGCCGAGGACAGGAACTTCTCGAAGGTGAGCATAGACTTTGCCCGCCCCGGTGAGAAGATGCGCATCATTCCGGTCAAGGATGCGGTCGAACCCCGCGTTAAGATCGGCAAGGGCAATTATTTCCCAGGCTTCATGGCTCCCATGGAGAAGGCGGGAAACGGAGAGACCCTCGTCCTTGACGGCACCGCGGTAGTCACCTGCGGCCCGATCGTCGCCTTCCAGG
The DNA here is from genome assembly GCF_020860125.1 of Cloacibacillus sp. Taxonomy (NCBI): domain Bacteria; kingdom Thermotogati; phylum Synergistota; class Synergistia; order Synergistales; family Synergistaceae; genus Cloacibacillus; species Cloacibacillus sp. The sequence continues at coordinate 32,641 of NZ_JAJBUX010000102.1, forward strand.
AGGGCTTCATCGACATGAGCGGCCCCGCAGCCCCCTATTCACCCTTCTCAGAAACATATAACATCGTCCTCTCGGTAGAGCCCGTAGAGAATCTTGAGAAGCACCTTTACGAAACTTCGCTCCGCGAAGCCGGACTTAAGCTCGCCGTCTACCTCGCCCGCTGCGCGGAAGAGAACGGCGCGAAGGCCGACGAGGTCGCGGTATTTGAAAAGGGCGACACCTTTGAGGAGAGCCAGAAGTATCCCGATCTCCCGAAGGTCATCTATGTCTGCATGAACATCACGCAGGGACTGCTGCACGACACCTATCTCTATGCTGCAGACCTCCGTCCCTCGCTTCCGACGCTCATCCACCCGAACGAAGTCCTCGACGGCGCGATGGTCTCAGGAAACTGCGTCTCGGCCTGCGACAAGAACACCACCTGGCATCACTGCCACAACCCCATAGTCCAGGCGCTGTATGCCCGCCACGGCAAAGAGATCAACTTCCTCGGCATGGTTCCCACGCAGGAGAGCACGGTGCTCGCCGGTAAGATCCGCGCCTCGCAGATGAACCTCTCGATCGCGCAGCAGCTCGGCGCCGACGGCGTCATCGTCTCGGAAGAGGGCTACGGCAACCCCGATACGGACCTCTGCCTCAACGCGAAGAATTTTGAGAACGCCGGCATCAAGGCGGTCCTCGTATCCGACGAATCGGCCGGTACGGACGGCGCGAGCCAGAGCCTTGCCGACGCCACGCCGGAGCTCACGGGCTTCATCTCCACGGGCAACGTCAACGAGATGATCGAAGTTTCCGCCATGGACAAGGTCATCGGCTACCCCGAATCGATCGCGGTCCTTTCCGGCGGCGCGGAGGAAAGCCTGCGTCCCGACGGCTCAATGTACGTAGAGCTTCAGTCCATCATCGCTTCCACAGCTGAAATCGGCTTCAACAAGCTCGGCTGCGAATGGGTATAGGGAGGTAATCACAATGACCTTAAAAGTTGTTCATTATATCAACCAGTTCTACGCCGGTATCGGCGGAGAAGAGAAGGCCGACCACCAGCCCGAGATACGCGAGGGTATTGTCGGTCCCGGAATGGGCCTTAACGCCGCTTTCGGCGGCGAGGCTGAGATAGTCGCCACCGTCATCTGCGGCGACGGTTACTACGGAGAGCACACGGAAGAGGCCCGCGCCAAGTGCCTGGAGATGGTGGCGGCTAAGAAGCCCGACCTCTTCATCGCCGGCCCCGCCTTCAACGCCGGACGCTACGGATTCGCCTGCGGCGATATCGCGGCCACGGTAGCCGCCGAGCTCGGAATCCCCACGGTAACTTCAATGTACCCTGAGAACCCCGGAGTGGAGCTCTATTCCAAGAAGACCTATATCGTTCCCTGCGCCGATTCGGCGCGCGGCATGGGCCAGGCCCTTCCCGTAATGGCGAAGCTCGGCCTCAAGCTTGCGAAGGGCGAACCGATGGGCCCTGCGAAGGCCGAGGGTTATATTCACCGCGGCATGCGCAAGTCTTTCTTCCATGAGAAGAGCGGCGCTGAGCGCGCGGTAGAGATGCTCATCAAGAAGCTCCGCGGCGAAGAGTTCCAGACGGAGTACGAGATGCCGACCTTCAAGAAGATCCCCCCGGCAGCGCCGATCAAGGATCTGAAGCACGCGAAGATCGCGCTCGTCACCTCCGGCGGTATCGTCCCGAAGGGCAACCCCGACCGCATCCGCGTCTCCTCGGCGGAGAGCTTCGGCGAGTATGATATCTCCAGCCTCTACGATATGACGCCCGATAATTACGAGTCGATCCACGGCGGCTACGACCGTCAGTGGGCAAACCTCGACCCCGATGTAGTCGTTCCCATCGACGTCATGCGCGAACTTGAAAAAGAGGGCGTATTCGGCAAACTCCACGACAAGTTCTACACCACGACCGGCACCGGCACGGCCGTCGCCTTCGGAGAGAAGTTTGGGCAGGAGATCGGCGCGAAGCTGAAAGAGGCCGGCGTTGACGGCGTGATCCTCACCTCCACCTGAGGAACTTGTACTCGGTGCGGTGCATCGATGATAAGAGAGATCGAAAACGCGGCAGGCATCCCCGTCGTCCAGATAGCGACGATTGTTCCTATCATGCTCACAGTCGGAACGAACAGAATAGTCCCCGGCGTGGCGATCCCCCATCCCGCCGGAAACCCCGAACTCGGCCCCGAGGTCGACAAGGCGACGCGCAGAGAGCTGCTCATGCGCGCCTTCAAGGCAATGACAACGCCTATCGAAGAGCAGACAATCTTCGAAAAGAACTAGACTTAAACTATCAGGGGGCGGCTTCAAACGCCGCCCTCTTCTCCAGAAATATTTATCCGAACAAAAAATCCACATATTTCAGCAATTCTCTTATCATTTTTATAAAAATGCACAAAAACAGCCTTTGCATTTTGCTGTAAAATATCATATTATACAAAGCGGCACGAGCTAAGGAGACCGGGTGATAGAGATGACGGCAAAAGAGTTACGTATCGTTACAAACAACAGCTGGATAGAGACAGGCCCCGCGGTGCCGCATGAGATAGTTTTCGTCGAGGGGACGCCGATGGAGGTTCTCGACAAGACAGAAGATATGCTTCAGCAGGGATGGAAGCTCGTATCCGCCCCTTTGCCTTCGAATGTGCCGATTATGCGCGGCCCCTACCGGTCTTTGGTTGTAGAGAAAAATGACCGACAGTATGACAGGGACGGGCTGATATCGCTCGGCAAGGCGAGAGAACGCTACCGGATGGAGCGGGAGAACCACAATTTACCGGAGCCCGGCGAGGACTTCGGAGTAATTGACCGCCAGATGCTCCAGCGGACGCTGCGCGACGCTATGATTATCGAGGCTGAAAAGGGAAATTAAATATCATTTTAAGGTCGACTTTCTGACTGGCGGATGATATGATAAGAAATAGATATTAAAAGCTGTGACTTTTAAAATATAAACAGGAGGCAAACTACAATGATTGCACTTACAAAAGAAAACTGCGACGCCGAAGTACGCGAAGAGAAGTCAATACCCGTAGTAGTGGATTTCTGGGGACCTCAGTGCGTTCCCTGCATGGGTCTTATGTCCCACTATCACGAGATGGAGAAGGAATTCGAGGGTAAAGTGAAGTTCACCTCCGTCGACTGCTCAACCAACAAGAGAGTGGCAATGGGCTTCCGCGTAATGGGCCTTCCCACCTTCCTCTTCTGGAAGGACGGAGTAGAGGTAAAGCGCCTCTCAAAGGAAGAGTGCACAGCCGAGTCGATCAGAGCGGAGATTGAAAACCTTATTAAGTAAGGCGATAGTTGGACGAACGCGTCCAATTTAGCATAAAACACAAATAGGAGGTATCTTGTCCATGGGCAAATTAAGTGGTAAGAAACTTCTCCTGCTTGGCGAAAGAGACGGCGTACCTGGGCCCGCGATGGAAGCGTGCCTTAAGGATTCTGGAGCAGAGATAGTATTCTCAGCGACAGAATGCTTTGTCTGAACCGCGGCAGGAGCAATGGACCTGCAGAACCAGCAGCGTATTAAAGACGCCGCTGAGAAGTTTGGAGCCGAGAACTGTGTAGTAGTATTAGGTTCTTCAGACGCGGAAGGCGCAGAAATCTACGCCGAAACCGTCACGAACGGCGATCCGACCTTCGCAGGCCCGCTTGCTGGAGTCTCGTTGGGACTCCCCGTGTATCACATCTTTGATGAAGCTATTCGTTCAGAGTGCGATCCCGCGCAGTGGGAAGAGCAGATTTCCATGATGGAAATGGTCCTCGATCCCGAGGCACTCGCAGCCGCAGTAAAAGGCATGCGTGACCAGTACAGCAAGGTTGCTCTGTAAGCCTTACTTATTTAACAGGATTTAGCAAAAGAGAAGAGCCGCATGGCTCTTCTCTTTTGTCTTATCCGATTGCTTTATTCTTCCCGAGATTTGAAATCCGGCGGATAGGCGATCAGGTACTGCTGCACACGCTGGTCAGGAGGCAGCGCCCCGATATCGCGCCAGGTGTGAAAGAATTCCTCGGCGGAGGCGACCGTATAACCGTCCTGGCAGTGGTCGCAGACGTCGTCGCTGTCCATAAAGATAAGCACGTCGTCAGCCGTCGTTTCTGTGCCCATGGTATCGTAACCGATGATGACGCGCCAGTGGCCGCCGAAGCGCATGTTCTCCACCATGATGGGCAGCCCAGCCCGCAGATTACGGATAACAAAGTCCCTGAACGTGGCGGCATCCTTAAAGAGACGCTCGCCGCCGCGGCATTCATGCAGGCTTGAGCTCACCCTCCAGCCGATCTCTTCAAAGAAGCGGCACATCCCCGCGGTGCAGGTACCGCCCTCGCCCCTTTCGTTGGGGGTGCCGCTGGAACCCATTCGCCGCATCAGCTCCGGTTCGTCATAATCGGTAACGCCGAAGTACCAGAGCACCGTCAGCGCCGCCGCGGGGCCGCAGCTGTAGCAGGCGGTCTGCTGATAGGTGGGATAGTTCGTGAGTATCGTCAGTCCCCTGTCGTTGCTCTCCATGGTAAAGAAATCCGGAGCCTTGAAGTACGGTGAGTTTTTTACGTCCGCGACGCCCTCGTAAGCGGCGCCGCTTTCAGGATGGGGAATTATGTAGTCGGGGCGCGGGACACGCCTTACACGCTTCTGCATCGTAAAAGCCTCAGTCGGCGATGGAGCTGAGCCGCTCAAGCTTCGTCTGTTTCTGGAGGAGCGCCAGCGCGACGCTCAGGATATGCGTGTTGTCCACCCACAGGAAGGAGGCGCTTGTAAGCAGTTTATCGGTGGCCTCCGCGGGGGTGAATACAAGGTTCCCGTTCACGATGCCCCATTTAAGCCGCTTCCATTCATAAAATTCAGACTGCGACCCCTTGAAGAGCCCTCTCTGCGTCACGGTAAGACCATTGTCGGAGACGGAGAAGTCTCCGAAACGGTAGTCCTTTCCCTTCCGCAGGCCGTCAAGCATCTCAGCCATCAGACGCTTCCCCACCGCGCGCCAGAAGCGTTGTGTAAGATGTTCATAGAAATCTTTCTGTTTGGTCTTGATCGTAAATTCACGGGTCTCGGTGCCGAAGGTGGCGAGATAGCGCATCTTCGGGAAGGGGCCGCCACGCCTCTGATCCACGCCCCAGCGGAGCCGGGTGATCGTTTTAAGGGGAAATAGTTCTCCGCAGTACAAAAAACCGGCAGGGGTAATGTCGAGGCTTTTTTTAAAGGGCCAAAGGCCAAAGCTGCAATGAAAATCTATTTCGTTATGCCATGATTTTTTATCCACGACAGACCCGCTCCTATAATTTATCTTTGATATCCATATATCCGGTACCGGAGATCGTCACAAAATACCTGACCTCCGGAATCTTCCTTGATTTTACTATAAAAGTGGCCGCTGGGGTCAGCGTAAACCAACGACCGGAGAAAATTAATTCGTGGACGCCCTCGTAGGCCAGTGCCGCCTCATCGAAAGAATATATCTCGTGCCGTAAATTTTTCGCGCCGCCGAGCCAGATTATGGTCACCTCATAGCTGCGGTCTGTGTTCTGCGTGAGCATGACGCGAAATTCCGCACTCTCGCGCGCCGCTGCGGCCATCCGGTACTTTATCCAGGTACAAAAATTTTTCGCCTCGTTTTGTATTATACGCCGTTCTCTCGCGGGCGAATCTGAAAGGGCCTGAAGAGAGATGCAGGAGAGGCTTCCGATGATCACCAGCACCGCGATCAGCTCAACAAGCAGAAAGCCCCTTTTTCTGGCGGCCTCAGCCCTCATTCCCCAGCAGCGAAAGGACCCACAGATAGAAGGGATGCTCTTTTTTGAATAATTTGCCGTTCAGGTCTGTACAGCCGTGCTTTGTCCACCCCTCTGTGAGCAGCTTGCCGTCGGAGGCGCGCACGACACGGTATTCAAACTTAATGCTGTGGACCTTGAGCTCAGAGACGCGGCCCCACAGCTCTATCTCGTCGTCGTAGCAGGCCGGATGCTTATAGCGGCAGTAGGCCTCGACGACGGGGAGCATCATCCCGTTTTTTTCCCATTCGGTATAGGGGCGGCCCCAGCCGCGGCAGAGTTCGGTGCGGGTCACCTCGAACCAGTCAAGGTAGTTGGCATTGTAGACGATCTTCATCTGATCGGTCTCGCTGTAACGCACCCTTATCTTAGTGGCCAGCGTATATTTATCTTCCATCGTCATTCTCCTCTCTTTATGCGCCTAAGGCTCCGCGTTTGTACAAAATATATTTCGCGCGGTCCAGCGGCGAGACCCCGCGGTAGGGCACCTCAAATCCTTCGCCTGGCGGGCAGGGAGCGTACCCGGCGGCGGTTGTGGATAGCGTGCCCCGGCCTCCGGTGAGCGAGGCCACGCGCAGCGGAAAGTCCATGCTGGAGGCGACAGGCAGCAGCCCCTCCATCGTAAAGCTGCCCTTGCGCACGACGGGGCTGTCAAAGGTGCCGCGCATCGTGACGATTTCCCCGATAAGCCTGCCGCTCGCCTCCTCCGGGAAGGTGAGGCGAAATTTCTGCATCGGCTCCAGAAGTTCCGTGCCGCTTGCCACGAGGCCGTCCATGATCCCCATCGGCGTCGCGAGCATGAAATCCAGGGGATGTGTATGCACAGTATGGTGTTCGCCGCCGACAAGCCTGATCCTGACGTCCGTGACCTCCCAGCCCTTCGGCCCCTGCCGCAGCGCCTCCGGGATGGTCTGGCGCACCTGCGCCTGGTAGCGCGTATATATTTTATCGTTTGCCACGGTGCTCTCAAAGACGACGCCGGCTCCGAGCGGCAGCGGTTCGATCTCAAAGTCCATCACCGCCCAGCAGGGTTTGGGCATGGTGTATTCGACGTAGCCGTGCGCGCGTTTGAGCGGACGCTCTTTATAGACGACCATCGGCTCGCCGAGAGCCGCCTCAAGGCCGAAGCGCTCGGCAAGCAGCATCTGCAGTATCTCTATCTGCAGCAGTCCAGTCACGCGCACAAGCAGCTCGCGCGGCTCTTTTTCCCAGATGACGTCCAGCAGCGGGTCCTCGGCGGAGAGCTCCGAAAGGGCGGCCACCAGCGCGGGATACTGCGCCGGTTCCGCGGGCGTCACCTTCACGCGCAGCACCGGCGCGGCGATCTCCGCCACGGGGGGCGCGCAAGAGGGGTCGCCTATGATGTCTCCGCTGACGGTCCCCGTCAGACCGTAGACCGCCCCCACCTCTCCGGCGCAAAGGCTGCCCTTGTCCTTTTCCTTAGAGCCCAGCACATCGCGTATCTGCGTCACCTTCTCGTCGCGTCCCAGGGTGACATTGCGCACGCTGTCGCGGTTTTTCAGCGTTTCTGAGAAGAGGCGCAGATGCGCCACGCGTCCGAGCGAGGGGTTATGTTCCACTTTGAAAACGACTCCTGAAAGAGGCCCGGCGGCGTCCTGCGCCCTTGCCAGCCGTGCGAGCAGCTCCAGAAGCGGCTCGACGCCCTCGCCCTTCAGCGCCGCCCCGCAAAGGGAGGGAATGAGTTTTCGCGCGTAAAAGGAATCTCTCAGAAGCGTGTCAAGCTCATCTTCGCCGAAAGCACCGGCTCCTTCGTCAAAGTATTTTTCCAGCGCCGCGTCGTCATATTCGGCAAGCGTCTCCGCAAGAGACTCTTTATCCTCCAGATCGATCAGGCGCGACGCGGTTCCAGTCAGCTCCCCTATCTCCGCCATAACCGACTTGACGTCGGCTCCGACGCGGTCGGTCTTGTTGATGAAGAAGAGCGCCGGAATGCCCATCTTATCGATGGAGCGCCAGATGAGCTCAGTCTGCGACTGTACTCCCTCTACGGCGGAGACGACGATCACGGCGAGGTCCATCGTGCGCACAGCACGCTGCACCTCGGCGGAAAAGTCGCTGTGGCCGGGAGTATCGATGATATATATCTTTACGCCCCGCCATTCTAGGAGCGCGGAGGCGGCACGGACCGAGATGCCGCGCCGCCGCTCAAAGTCCATAAAATCAGTATGCGCGCTGCCGTCGTCCACGCGCCCCAGCAAACGAACGGCGCCGGCCTTAAAGAGCATCTGTTCCGTCAGAGTGGTCTTTCCGCCGTCGACGTGGGCCAGAATGCCGATCGTCAGCGGGCAGGCTTCGTTTACAGCCAATGTATGTTTGCTTCCCGGCGCGGGGGGTACTGACGCAGCGGGCGAAGCTGGGGCCAGCCCATCATCTGCGCGCCGCAGACGTGTTCGTCCTCACCGATCCCAAGATATTCCCGCAGCGGCGCGAAGCTCCTGATCGCCATCGTCAGGTAACCGCCCCAGCAGCAGCCTATCCCCAGTCCATGAGCTGCAAGTTCAAGATAGGTAAGGGCGATAGCCCCGTCCTCCGGCCAGCGGTGTTCTTTCGGCACAACCGCGACCGCGACATGCGGCGCGCCGCGCAGCAGCGCGTCCTCCCCCGCCTTGGCCTTCGCGATCATCGCCGCGCCGAGCAGCGAGCCGGGGTCCGTGGGGTTCTTGAATATCTCCTCGCGGAACCAGCAGAGGATAAGGTTCGTTATCTCCTTGGTCTTTTCCGGCTCGTCCGAGACCACCCAGCGTATGGGCTGATAGTTCACCGCCGTCGGCGCCTGGCGCACCGTTTCGAATATCCGCGCGAAAAGCTCGCGCGGAATACGTTCATCCTTGAACTTACGGATGCTGCGGCGCGTCTTGAGCAGATTTTCCGCCTGTTCCGCCGTGGGCATCACTATATCCTCGCTCCTCACGATCTTTCCCTGATCCATGAAGGAGAGGGTATCGGCATATGTCGGACAGAAGAGCACGCACTGGGCGCACTGGATACAGCGTCCGCTGTGCTTCTCCGACATTTCCGGGAACCCGTCGTCGCCAAACTTTATTATCCCCGCGGGGCAGATGCGCAGGCATGTTCCGCATTTGGTGCATTTTTCACGGTCGATTCGCAGTTCGTTCATCTGGTCTCACACTCCTAAGTATCTTTTATATATTGGTCCGCCGGCCATATGCGCCGTACGCCTCGCGGCAGACACATCCAATCAGCGGAATACACCTTAGCTATTTAGCCGATAAAACGATTTAACCGGCGCTTCCTGAATAATTTTAACACTATGGAACAAATTTTTATCCTCCAATCACGCAAAACCAAGGAGCGCTCGTCCGCGTTTTAGGCTATAATCTGTGATTGGAGCAGAAATGCAGCCAATTACAGGAGGTAATTTGATGAAACGAATAATCATTACGCTGGTGCTGGTCACGGCACTATTGTCGCCAAATATCGCGATGGCGAATATATCGAATCTGATACCGCCCTTTCACTGGACCTATCATTCTCTAAGCAATCTCTCGGCCAAAGGGCTGATCGGCGAGCAGGTCGTCCCCGGCAAGAGCGCCTTCACGCCCGAGCAGGTGGTGGCACTTGTGGTGATGGCGCTCAAACACGCGGAAAACGACATTACAAAGCTCGGAGACGCGGAGCTGTCCAGCATGCGTCAGTTGGCGAGCGCCTACCGCCCATATTTCAAAGAGGCGGGCTACGACTATAACACCATACGCAACGACATAGAAATGGTGGCGATCCGCGCGGGGCTGACGGCTATCGAGACGAACGGCGGCTTTACGCCGAACCCCAAAACTCTCTCGGCAAAGGCTGCCTACGCCGTCAACAAGTTTACCTTCGACCTTTACCGGCAGGTGGCTGCTGAGCGCGGACACCGCAATCTTTTTATCTCGCCCTACAGCGTCACCTCGGCGCTCGCGATGACCTACGCCGGCGCGCGCGGCATTACGGAGCAGCAGATGGAAAAGGTGCTCTCTCTGTCGCCGGATATCCACAAGAATATGGGCGCGCTCATCAACGAGATAAACTCGGTGCCACAGGATATCGCGCAGGTGCACACGGCAAACGCCGTCTGGCCCGCGAAACAGGAGAAGATCCTGCCCGAATACGCGCAGACAGTCCGCGACTATTATAACGCGGGACTGACGCCGCTCAATTACAGAGCCAACCCCGAGTCGGCGCGCAAGACGATAAACAAATGGGTGGAAAAGCAGACGCAGCAGAGGATAAAAGACATCATCGGCCCCGGCGTGCTCAGCAAAGAGACGCTGATGGTGCTCACGAACGCCGTGTACTTCAAATCCTCCTGGCTTGAGGAGTTCCAGTCGGTAAATACCGTGCCGCGCCCCTTCTGGATAAGCCCGGATCGCTCCGTTAAAGTGCTGACGATGAACCGCACCGGAGAGCAGGTCGATTACGCAAAACTCAGCGACGCGGAGATCGTGGAGCTGCCCTACAAGGGAGGGCGTTTTTCCATGCTCGTGCTGCTTCCCGATAAAAAATCCGACATTGAAACGCTGGAAAAGGCGCTGAGCGCCGAGCAGCTCTCGAAGTGGATCGCGGCGATGACGCCGCAGAAGGTAAAGATATATCTGCCGAAATTCAAGCAGGAAAACGACTATGAGCTGGCGCAGACATTGGCAAAAATGGGCATGCCATCCGCCTTCAGCCCCGAGGCGGCCGACTTCTCCGGCATTACCGGTCTGGATGATCTCTACATCAGCAACATCGTACACAAGACCTTTATTGAAGTGGCGGAAGAGGGAACAGAAGCGGCGGCGGCGACGGCGGTCATCATGATGCGCACCTCGATGCCCGCACCCGACGACGACGCGGTCGTTTTCCGCGCCGAGCGTCCCTTCATCTACATCATCAGGGACAACACGACGGGCGCGATAATCTTCATCGGCAGGTACACAAGGCCATAGAATAAAAATCCCCTTAAAGCACAAAACAGCGGCATTCCCTGCCGGCCCTTGTCCGCAGTAGCGGACAGGAAATTAGGCAGGCGGGACGCCGCTGTTTTTCTCTTATCAATTAACAGCCGTCAGCGCTTCGCGAGCGCGATCTGCGCCTCGCCGTCCGGCGGCTGGCTCTGCATGAGGCTCACCGCCACGGTGACAAAGGTCGAAGAGAGTGCCGCGGGAAGCATCTCATACATGATATCCTTCAGGAACGGCGTATTATACCAGAGCACCGTCACGACGCCGCCTGTGATGATGCCCCCCAACGCGCCAAGCGCCGTGACCCGTTTCCAGTACAAACCGAGGATCAGCGGCGGCGCGAAGGAGGCCCCCATTACCGCCCAGGCGTAGAGAACGAACCAAAATACCATGCGCGTATTTGAAAGGGCGATGCAGGCTCCGCAGACACCAACGGAGACGATCACGATACGTCCCACTACTGTCGCCCACCTGTCGGAGAGCTTTTTGTTGAATACACCCTCTATGATGTCCAGGTGCACCGTCTGGGAAACTACCATTATCAGAGAATCAAGCGTAGAAAGGATCGCCGAGAATACCGCGGCCAGCACAACGCCGGCGACCATCGGATGCAGCCTGTCCTTTATCAGCACGGGAAAGGCAAACTCCGGGTCGTGGATCGTCGGCATGATGACCCGGCAGATAAGGCCGATCAGAGTAGCCCCGCTGACGACGGTGACCATCCAGAATACGCCGATAACGGCGGAGGTGATGAGCGTCCTGTCGTCGCGAGCCGTTATAAAGCGCTGCAGTATCTGAGGCTGCCCCATAAGACCGATCCCGCCGGCGGCGAGGCCGAAGGCAAAGGCAAAACCGGCGTATCCGCCGATACCCGCTGTCGCGTTCAGCAGCATGGGATCGAGCGCGAAGGCGCGCTCCCAAAAGGCATGCCAGCCGCCGAGATAGAAGATAAAGATAAAAGGCGAGACGAGCAGCACAAGCAACATGATCGAGCCCTGCACCACATCGGTCCAGACGACGGCCCGGTAGCCGCCAAGAAATGCATAGGAGGTGCCAAGGAAGGCGGAGACCCATATCGCATGTTCGTAATCCCAGCCGACGAGGGCCTCGAAGGCCTTACCGGCGCTTGTGAGCTGCGCGGAGGTGTAGATGACAAAGAAAAGGGTGATGATCAGCGAGGAGACGCCGCGCAGCAGCTTAGAGTGTTCTTTGAAGCGTACGCCGAAAAAATGCGGTATCGACATCGCGCCCGTGCATTTGGTGTAGCGGCGCAGCGCCGGCGCCAGGCAAATGTAGTTGAAGAAATAACCGAAGGTGTAGCCCACGCATATCCACATCATCGAAACACCGAAGGCGTAGGCAAACCCCACCGCGCCGGTAAATATCCAGCCGCTCGAATCGGTCGCGCCCGCGCTGAGCGCCGTCGGTATCGCGCCGAAATCACGGTCACCGAGGTAAAAGCCCTCGGCGGAGCTGGAAAAATAGCGGGTCGCGATAAAACCTATCATTATAAATATCACAAGATAAATGGCGGATACCGTGAGCATAGTATTCATTCGCCGCGTACCTCCCTTTCGCGCGCCCTCTCCGCCTTCATCGCGTAATAATAGTAAATCGTGATCGCTGCCAGGGCCGTCAGAGGAAAAATTATGAACATGAAGGTTATTAAAAATGGTATTTCCGGTAAAATATTCACCAGTCAGGCCGCCTTCCTGATTCCATCAATTATAAATACACCATTTAATTTAAAGTAGACTAACACAGTACAATTTTTTACGCAAACCCCTCAGAGGCGAAAATGGCCGGAGCTCATTAAAGACCCGGCCATTTCGCATATTGCGGCGTTATTTCTTCTTAGGCGTGTAGCCTATAAACTTAGCCTCCTGTTTGTAGCCGAGCTCCCACAGGGTTTCGCGGTATATTCTGAGATACTCTTTTCCCTCGGGGGTCTTGCTGCACTCGTTGACGATGAGCTTAAGACCGGTCTCACGCGCCTTTTTCTCATCTTCGGGGCTCCATCTGACGATCTTGATCTTCGGATTTTCCTTTCACTTCTCGCGCGCCTTTACCTCGGCGACATATACCATCGCCGACTGGTAGCGGGCGCGGTCACGGGCGACGATGATGATATCTTTAAGGTGCTGCGGGAGCTTCTCCCATTTCCCGGGGTTTACGACGAGCGGGAAGTATTCGCAGGTCCCGTTCTGGAAGGCGGGATCGACGACATACTTGGCGACTTCGTGGAAGCCCATGCGCATGTTCTCATCCCAGAAGGTCCATTCCGCGGCGTCGATGTTCTTCGTCTGGAAGGCGGTGTAAATCTCAGGAGCGGAGAGCGAGACGGTCGTCGCGCCAAGCACGCGGTAGTAAAGCGCGCCAAAACCGGAGGTACGGATCTTCTTGCCCTTGATGTCGGAGATCTTGTTGATCGGAACGACTGACATCAGCTGCTCATAGATAGGGCTTTCCATGATATGGCCAAGGTACTTGATGCGGTGCTTGGCGTAGAGCTTCGAGAAAAAGGGCTTGAGCTTTTCATCGAGGTAAGCGCCCTCCGCGTAGGTGTTGAGCGGGCAGCCTGGGCGTGTCTGGAGATTAAAGAGCGGATCTTTGCCGGTCCAGTAAGCTCCGTAGACCATCGCCATATCGACGACGCCGTTCGCCACATTGTCGAATGTCTCGAATACCGGGAAGAGGACTCCCGCCGCATAGGGCTCGATCACCAGCTCTCCCTGTGAGAGCGTCTTGACCGTCTTGCAGAAATCCTCGGCGATCTTCTGCTGCTCGGTACCAGGCATCGCGTGGGTAACAACGCGCCATCTGATCGCCGCGTCCGCGCTCTGCGCGGAAAAGGCCGCGAGAAGAAGCGCAACAAGTGCCATAACCTTAAAACTCTTCATAATTACTGTTTCCCCCTTAAAGTTTTTTACTGCTCTATAACTTAGCGTCCCATCGCAAGTCTGGGCAGCCAAAGCACAAGATTCGGAAATAGGAAGATCAATACTACAGATACAACCTGCAGGGCAAGGAAGGGCAGAGCGGCCCGGTATATCTCCATGATGTCCACATCCTTCGGCGCGCAGCCCTTGAGATAAAAAAGGCTGAAGCCAAACGGGGGAGAGAGATAGCCGCACTGCAGCAGCACGTTAAATACGAGGCCGACCCAAAGCGGATCATAGCCGAGCTGCGAGAGGATTGGCGCAAGGATAGGCACCGCGAGGAAGATGATCGCTCCCGGCTCGAGGAACATCCCCAGAAAGAAGATGAAGGCCGCGGAGACAAAAAAAACCATCGTCGCGCCGCCGGGCATGTTCATCGCCATATCGGCAATTATCGTGTTGCCGCCGAGGCCGGAAAATACCGAGCCAAAGGCCGAGGCGCCGATCATCGTCCAGCCGACCATCGCCGTGATCGAGAGCGTCTCATAACAGGAGCTCCAGACGATATCCCAGGTAAGGCGCCTGTTTAACAGGCCAATGATGATGGCTCCCGCAGCGCCGAAGGCCGCCGCCTCCGTAGGTGTCGCGATACCGTTGAGTATCGAACCGAGAACGATCGCGATAAGCAGCGCGGGAAGCGCCACACCCCGCAGCGAGCGGAATTTCTCGCCCCAGCTCGCGCGCTCTTCCAGAGGAAGCGCCGGCGCGAAATCTTTATTAAAAAGAGCCCCGATTAGCACATAGCCGATATAAAGTACCGCCAGCAGACCTCCGGCGCAGAGCCCTCCGGCGAAAAGGCCGCCGATGGAAACCCCGGTCACACATCCATAAAGGACCATGTTAGTGCTTGGCGGAATAAGCTGGCCAAGAGTACCGCCGCCCAGGACGCAGCCAAGCGCAAGTTTTTTATTGTACCCATGCTTGAGCATCTGCGGCAGGCCGATAAGCCCGAGGCCGATAACGCCCGCGGCGACGACGCCCGAAACCGCGCCGAGGATGGCGCCGACGATGACCGTCGCGATCGCCAGACCGCCGCGCAGCCCGCCGGACCACTTGAAAATAGTGTCATAGAGGTCGGCGACGACATTAGTCTTTTGTAATATATAGGCCATATATATGAAGAGCGGCACAGCCACGATCACAAAGTTGTTCATCGCCCCCCAGGTTGCGGAGACCAGCAGGTTGAGAGCTCCCCATCCCCAGAGAAAATAGGCAAAAATTATAGAAACAGCCGCCAGCGAAAAAGCTATCGGCACTCCGACTGCGAGCAGTACGAAGAGTAAGACAAACATCAGCAGCGGATAGAGATCACTTGACATCCGAGCGTTCCTCCTCTAAAGCATCTTCTCTCTCTTTATCCGTGCCTCTGCCCGTAATGATTCCGACCATATCACGGACAGACTGGTAGGACAAAAGCAGGCACGAAATAGGTATGATCCACCGGTACCACCATACATGCGGATTGAAGGGAGTCTGGTGCGTGGAACGCTCAAGCATCATCGTAGAACGCCAGGCGTTGGGGATACTTACAACCAAAAGCGTCAGGACGACGAAAAGGACTACCGCCTCTGAAAATACGGCGAATCTCCTGCGCCATTTGATACTGAGATAGGGAGCAAGCGCCTCTACGGCGACATGCGCCTTTTTCATATGGCAATAGGCCGCTCCCAACATAAAAAATGTCCCGTAAAGAAATATTGTTACCTCAAAACTCCAGATAGGAGTGTCGTTAAGCAAAAAGCTCTTCAGCGTGCTGTAGACGATCTCAACGATCAGCGGAAGAATTAAAAGAGAGATTATATGCGCGAACTTTCTCAATTTTAATTACCCCTTTCCCAAAAATTATGGTACTTTTCCCTCCACAAATATAAATCGACTGCCCTCCCTTATATTTTTATATACAAAACATTTGATGACACAATAGTTTCATCCAAACAAAAGCGCGTGAACACAAAGGCTCGACAAAGCGCTGTCTTGTACCACTGATATTCACTCTAATATTTTATTTTTAACCGTATTTTTTCTGACCCGCGTGAAAGTATATAGTGCATTTTAGATTTTGTCAAATATTTGGTGTAGATAAAATTTTAATTTTAAAAAATTATTTCTCACATCTATTGAAACCTGTCCGATTTAGGTATATCATTATTATAGAATTACAAATTTCCACCAGGCAGGAGGGAGAGCAGTTGATAGGAGGGCGCATAAAAAAACTTCGTAAAGAGCGCGGAGCCACACTGAAAGAGGTTGCAGAGGCAACTGGCCTGTCGCAGGGTTACCTGAGCCAGATAGAGACGGATAAGGTCGAGCCTTCCATATCTGTGCTCCGAAAGCTGGCCTCTTATTACAAGGTGCTCATGCTCTATTTCTTTGACACCGATCCGGTGGATAATATTGTCGTCAGAAAAGATGAACGCCGGATTATAGGCAGCCCGGGAGATCCACTTATGTACGAACTGCTCCAGCATAATGTAAAAAATAAAAAGATGGAGTGCGCGATAATGAGACTTGCTCCCCATTATCAGGACCCTGAGGGCGTATACACCTCTTACCCCGGCGAAGAATCCTTCCTCGTCCTCAGCGGCACAGTGGAGTTCGAGCAGGAAGGCAGCGTTTACACGTTGAACGAGGGCGACAACATCTACTATGAGTGTTCAAAACCGTTCCGCCTCTTCAATCCCTGCGATACCGAAGCCGTAATAGTCGGCGTATGCACCCCGCCGCACCGGCAGCTGGAAGAGGAATAAAAGATACAGGCGATAAAAAAATCCTGAAGATATTCTTCCGGATTTTTTTATCGCCTCAGCTATATTGCTAATGATGTGTGCTGCGCTTTGATTAAAACACCTTAGGAATAATGCAAGTCAATTCCAAACAGCTCCTGGAACATCCGTTATTCCAAATCCGGCATTGTCGTTCATGTGTATCTCAGGGCCGTTAGTGAAGGCAGGTCCACCGCTCACCTGATGCTCAGAACATAAATTGGGGCCATCAAGATCTACGCTGGCAACACAGCTAAAAGACGATGCGATATGCGCCGCCGCAGCCGCGGACACCTTGCCTTCCAGCATAGCCCCTACCATAACCTTGACCCCAAAAGCCTGAGCAACAGATATTATCCGCAGTGCCCCCCTGACCCCACCGCATTTCATCAGCTTTATATTTATCATATCGGCAGCGTGTGTTTTTATTACGTCAATAGCATCTTTGACACTTTGGCAGCTTTCATCAGCCATTACCGGAAACGGAGAACGCTCCGTAACAAATCTCAATCCATCCATATCAAAGCTTTTTACAGGCTGTTCCACAAGCTCTATGGCGAAACCCGCGGCTTCCATCTCGTTCAATATCTTCACCGCCTCGTTGGGTTTCCACCCTTGGTTGGCATCCAAGCGAACCTTGACATCAGAACCGACAGCGTTAAATATTGTCTTCAGCCTTTCAAAATCCAGAGAGACCTCACCTCCAACCTTTATTTTTACAATGGAGAAACCTCTTTCTACCGCGGCGATTGTATCCGCTGCCATGACTTCAGGGCTGTTAAGGCTTATCGTTACGTCAGAAGCTATACTTTTACCGTTCCCTCCAAATAATTTCCAAACGGGTTGCCCTATGGATTTTCCCCATATATCATGTAGCGCTATATCCACAGCCGCTTTTGCGCTAGTGTTGTGCAGTAACGCACCATCAAGGAGTTCTAGGTTCCCCTCCAGATATTCGCAGTCGCTTCCCAACAGCAGCGGCGCAATTACTTCATTGACCGCCCCCGTGATGGAGCCTACCGTTTCCCCAGTTACCTTCGCCGTTGGCGGTGCCGCTCCCCAGCCTACTAAACCGGAATCTGTTTCTATTCGAACGATCACGTCAGTCAGTACATCTACGCTCCGCACTGCTGTTATAAACGGTGTTTTCAGCGGGGACAATAAAAGGCCTGTATTGATAGATTTTATTTTCATTTATATCTTCCTTTACATAAAAGAAAAGCTCTCGCTTTTACTGTCTAATCGCTGCCATGACTGTGAATATCAGCATCATGGCAGGCAACAAAATGTCCTGGCTCATACTCAATTAATTTGGGCTGGCATTCACGACACAGATCTCTTGCATAATTACATCTGGGGCTGAAACGACAATTGTCTGGAAGATCGATAGGAGAGGTGATTTCTCCTCTCAATACGACACGTTCCCGCCTATTACGAAGCTCCGGCACAGGGATAGCGGAGATAAGCGCCTTCGTATATGGGTGGATAGGATTATCAAACAACACTTCAGCAGGCGCTTTTTCTATTATTGTCCCTAAATACATCACTGCTATATCATCTGAGAAGTAATTTACAACACTTAAATTGTGAGTGATAAAAAGATATGTCAGCTTCATATCCCTCTGCAGGGTTTTTAGGAGATTCAGTATCTGAGCCTGTATCGACACGTCAAGCGCTGACACCGGCTCGTCGCAGACAATAAACTGCGGCTCCAAGGCAAGGGCTCTGGCAATGCCTATACGCTGGCGGCGGCCGCCGTCAAGCTCATGTGGATAACTGTTGATCAGGCGCGGTGCAAGACCAACGATCTCCATAAGTTCACACACACGATTCTCTAATACATCTTTGTCCTGTATGAGCTTATTAATGATGATAGGCTCGGCGATTATCTTTCCAACCGACATTCGCGGGTCCAGGGATGAAAATGGGTCCTGAAATATGATCTGCATTTCTTTTCTAAGCTTACGCATCTGCTTTTTTTCATACTTCAGTATATTCTAGCAGTTAAAAAATATTTCGCCAGACGTCCGTTCAAGAAGCCGTAGAATTGCAATGCCAGTGGTTGACTAACCACAGCCTGACTCTCCTACA
>NZ_JAJBUX010000103.1 GCF_020860125.1 Cloacibacillus sp.
GCGATAAATAATAATTTAAAGATTCCTTTCAATCTTCTGTGTTACATGTGCGAAGACAGTCAAGAAGAGAGCCTCCGTCTCTGCGGAGGCTCTCTTCTTGACTATGAGTGCGAATTTAATAAATTACTTGAGCTTAACAGTGTAACCGATTGATAGCACCTGCGTGAGGCCGTCGTGGATGTGAGCGGAGGAGAAATCCATACCTTTTGCTTCTCCAGGTAAGTGAGACTGCACGTCTCTGTTACCAGCCCAAATTGCAGTGTAGGCAAAGGAGAGTTCGCTCGTTTCGTTCGGACGGTACTTAAATCCGATGCTTCCGCGGTGGCGGTCGCCGGTGGGTACAGTGAAGTCCATATACTGATCTGGTACAGGACTTTCGTCATAGACGTAGCCGCCGAGAATGCTCCATTTCTGGCTCAGCTTATGTTCGATACCGATACCGATACGCCAGGCGGCGCTCCAGTCCTTTGGGTTAGGAGATACAGAAATCGGGCCATTATCAAAAGTGAGATTAAGTGCATTATATGTTTTCCAATTCGTCCACGTAGCATTAAGCTCCATACGTGTTCTATCGTTGAATTTATGACCTAAACCTATCGAAAGTGAGTCAGGAAGTGTTACGGTACCATGGGCTTCTGTGTTAAAAGAACCAATTGAAGCATCCGCATCCATTGTATGCTTAACTCTGGCTCGATAAACAACTGCTGCAGATGTTTGGGGTGTAAAATCATACATCAAAGATGCTACCCAACCAATATTAACACTGTCTCCGTCGATATCTACGCGAGGAAACGCAAGATCTTGAATAGGCGCATCTTTTTTCATGCGAAGCTGTATATAATTGATATCAAGTCCCAC
The DNA here is from genome assembly GCF_020860125.1 of Cloacibacillus sp. Taxonomy (NCBI): domain Bacteria; kingdom Thermotogati; phylum Synergistota; class Synergistia; order Synergistales; family Synergistaceae; genus Cloacibacillus; species Cloacibacillus sp. The sequence goes on from NZ_JAJBUX010000103.1 coordinate 859, forward strand.
CGCCGCGGAGAGCTTGTCGTTGATTTTAAAGGCATAGGTGGGCTGTAAGGTCACACCCTTGACTCCAGTATATACTGTGTCGAATCTTCCGGGCCAGAGGTCGTCGTATTCAATCTGGTTGCCATAACGGGCAAAGAAGGCCACGCCCCACCAGGAGTTCTTCCCCGCCTTCTGCGCGTAATACATATAGGGTATTATCGCCGGGCTATATGAATTATCCCATTCGTTAGAGTTACCGTAATTGAGAGGTTGTCTAGCCGTAAATTTATCAAAAGTTACCGACGTTGCAGGATTCACCCAGGCTGTGCCGATACTGAGATAACTGCCGTTGAGCTTCGTTATCTGCGCGGGGTTGTAGGCGAGCACCGCTGGGTCATTCTCACCGAACATATAGTTGTCGCCCATCGCCGTACCGGCGGCGCTCCACTCGTAGACGCTGAATCCTTCGGCAAATGCCGCGGCGGAGATCGAAAGCGCCAGCAGCGTCAGCATTAATACCGCAATCAATTTTTTCCTCTTCAATGAACACAATCCTTCCATAAGAAAATTAATTAATATGTCCGAAGCCTGGGTGCTTCTGCCCCAAACTCGGGGTGATAACCGAGATTTCAATGCTCACATCCGTGCCGTGTAAATAATAGGAGGTGAAATCGGCCAGCGTGCGCGATTCGAGGTAGCGGAAAAAGGCCCGCGACAGTTCGTCCATCATGTCGCCGATAAAGCACTTCTTCCCGCGGCAGCCATCGAGACGGCAGCCGCGCGATTCAAACGGGCCGCCAAGCAATTCAAAGATAGGATAAAGAGGCGTCTCGGAGGGGACGCAGTTAAGCCGGTAACCTCCGCCCGGCCCGCGGACAGACTTTACCAGGCCGCCCTTGTTGAGGCGCTGTAAAACTTTTGAAAGATGCGGCTCAGAGGTCCCGATCGCCGCCGCCACCTGCTGCGTGGTAAGGCATTCATCCGGCGCCTTGGCAAGCTCGCCAAGCGCGTGAAGCCCTAAAAGCAACGGTTCCGGCAGATCTACTATTGGATTCAGCTTCGATTTCCCCTTTCCTAAAAGCTATAATGGAATACTGGATATTTTATTCCACTTATATTAACGGGTCAAGTAGTGATTATAAAGTCATAAGAAAAAATTTTATACATAATAAATGGCAAAAAACAAAAATGCCGCCGACTGGCTTCACGGGCTGCCTTATGTTCATTAAAAGACCTGATGAGTTTGTCCTGATTGGGCATCTCACCCATGAGTCTTGGCGGAAAATGTGAGATAATATCCCAAATATCGCCAAACGCCGCGCCCGTACAGCCACGCGGCACCGATGGCTTTTAGCGGAGGCGTCGAGAATGTTTTGGAACAACCTATTAGAGACGGCTATGCTGTTATGCTTCGCCGCCGCCTGGCCGGCTTCGATATACAAATCATGGGTCAGCCGCACAAGGAAGGGCAAAAGCCTCGTATTCATGCTGATAGTTCTGGTCGGATACATGGCGGGAATCGCAAAGGTGCTTGTCAGCCACAGCACGATATACATGCTCATTCCTTACACGGTCAACACCACGCTCGTCGCCTGCGACCTTGTGCTATATTACAGAAACTACCGCATCGACGAGGGACTGCCGCATATCTTCGGAGAGCATTAATTTAAAAAGCTGCGGCGATATATTACGCCGCGGTATTTTACCGGGATCAACGCTGTTACCATAAACAAGCAACAAAAACAAGGGGCAACCACCTAAAATACTCTTGTTCTGCCCGCAGTAACACTATATACTATGCGAAGAATTTGGAGGCGGTACTATGTCCATGTGGAAAACATCCGGGCCGCGCCATCGCGGAGCGGCGCTGCTTATAATAGTATTGATAGGCTTTATCCTGCTTTTCATCATCAGCGGGATCGCCGTCAGCATCGCGTGGAAAACAATGAGAGTCGAGGGCTGGCAAACGCAAAATATTGAACGGCGCCGGCTGGACTACATCGCCCGCACCGCCGCCAACCTTGTCGTAGAGGAGATAAGCAACGACAAAGGGGTGACCTCCTTTGACAAATCTCTCAATATCAGCGACGGCATATCGGCGGATAAAAAACTTATCTTCGACGATCCACAAAAGACATATCTTACGCTCAGTATAAAGGGCAGCAACAGCTACTGTACAATAACGTCCGTGGTCTCTACCGATAATGGTAAGAAAGTTACGGTCTCGGCGAATATGGTAAAAAGCGGCGACACCTACATAACGACATGGAGGAACGGCAAATGAGACGCTCAGGAAGCATCCTGACGGAAATCCTAGTGGCGATCATCATCTTTACAGTCGGCCTGATGGCGGTCGCCGGCACGATAATGTTCAGCATGAGGATCATAATGAACTCGGCCCAGACGACGCTTCGCGAGCAGGCGCTGTTCAATGACGCGGAGAATTTTCTTGCCGAGCGCATTCTGGAAAACGCCGGCACTCCCAGTTCGCCCGCTGAATTTGTTGAAAACGGCAGTATCGTCATCGGCGACAAAACATTAAACTATTCGCTCTACCGTTATCGCCTCAATGATAAAAAGGGAAGCGAAATGTATGTCATCAAGAGGGAAAACTCATGAAGAATAAAAAATTGGCGGCCTTCACGCTTGTCGAGGCTCTGATAGGCGTCATCATCATGATGATCGTCATTGGCGGGATCGCCCTTTCCATCAAGATGGGGATAGACATGTACGGCAGGGCCGAGGCCCACAGCGAACTGATCAACGGCATGCGCTTCACGCTTGATTCCTTTAATCGGGAAATATCCCCGATGCTGGACGTCACCAGAGAGGTGGAGATACTCTCCACCGACATCTCAAATATCCCCAGCGTTTCGGACGACAATCACTACATATACCTTGAAAATGGCTCCCTCACGCACCGCAGCAGCAGCGGCGACGAGATCCTGACCGGCTCGGAGTACATCGACCGCGTGGCCTTCTCCTACCCCACGGACACGAAGGAGACCGGCGAGAACTACACGCTGAGGATGGACCTTACGGCAAAGCATGAGAGATACGGCAACACGGAATATAATACGACGCTGGAGAAGGCGATGTACAATCTCCCGAGCAAGAGGGGAGATAATGGCAATATATTAAGGTTTAAATACAGCGACGCCGTGGATGTAAATGTGATAAACATCAAGCATTATAGGAAAAATAACAACACCCCTGAAAACAATGTAATCGATGTCAGCAACCTAATCGATATCAGCAACAGTACAGATATAAAAGGCATCACTATAATAGTAAGCTATGACTTGACCATTGACGGTACCGTAAACGAGCCATATGAAGATGTATCTCTAGTGGAATACTTTATATCCAGCAGCCAGGAGGCAAGCTTAGACATTTCAAACGAAGAACCAAGTGACGAAGAAGACTCAAGTGGATTTAAGGGAAAACATTACTGGCAGTTGCTGGATAAATCTGAAATAGAAATTCAAACTGGATTAGAAATAGGAACAAGCGGAGATTTAAAAACAACATATGGCAGTGGTGGAAAATACCAATGGAGTTTCGGAACAATAAGAAGCAGAGTAACGCCCCGCATCGCGGACTTGAGCGGCAATATCCTTGCCGAAGGCGCCCCGGTATGGGGACCTTATACTACCATAATAGATAGAAGAGATGACGGCACACCTTTACTGCATGATAATTGGAGCGAGGCTATTCGACATGCAATTATGAATGGTTGGGAACAAACGAAGGGGTTTATAACAGGTATTAGCGATGTAAGTTACACCATTGATACAGATACCGGCCATAATATCATTCGGTTCAACGCAAACGGCAATAATAATAGCACAGTATTTGCAGAAGCTGATCTCAAGTATATGAAACGTGAAAGAAATCTTCAGCGTGAGAAATGCGGAGCGGCATATACAAACATTACCAACTATTCATTAATAGTAGATGCACAGATAAAAGAGACGTCCGGCTATGGGATACTGATAAATGGGAGAATATTAAACCCTCCTGATGATGGCAAAAATATACAGGACAACGGGTATGTTTTCCAGTATGACCGAGCCAGGACAACTTTCCCTGTCAGGATATTTGGAAATGGGCGACAGGGCGGCGGATCAGGAATAAACGACTATTATTTCGGAGCACAGCCTGAATTTAATAATTTTTTATCAGGCTACGACAGCCTGAACTCAGCTTCGGAATATGTTCCAAGGTCGCTGCAAAATAATGCATTCCGTATGCATGAAACCAGGAGTGATTTTTTCAATAAACGTCAAAGGGTACTATATACTATACTGGAGTATTATTACCCTTACATAGAAAATCCGGACAAAATTGGAGAGTATATCAACGACCCAGATGCCAAGAAAAAACCACATTATATAGTGCGTATGAGGACTTTAAAGACCGGTGAAGAGGTAGACGAAATATTAAAAAAGATGAGTCCTGAAAAACAAGCCCAAGATCCTTGGCATATCGGCAAAGAATTCTATAACTCGGAGCCTATATGGTATGGTGATTTTGTAGGAGCATCGCCCGCAATATCAGGAGACAAATATATTTTTGAAGTAAAAAATTTCAGTGAAAAACATAACAACACAAAAATAGAATTCACGAGGCCTGTTTCTGGTGAGATCGATCTGCGACGTAATCGGAATGTATTCAGATTAGACGATGCTAAAAGTGGAAAAGAAGCTTCGTCCGTTGTGAGGGGATATGACCTTAATATAAGGGAGCATTTATACAAAAAATGGCCGCGCACAGGCACATGGGATACTAATAATTACAATAAAGAAACATTGGATAAAATTTATACTTCAGATGGCAAACGTTATATCGGAATCAGGATTTGGAATTCTAAAAATGAGGAAGCCGGTGTTACCATCTATGAGATAAACATGGCACCTGGTTTCTGTGATTCCGAACTAAAAGCGCTTCTGCCAAAAGGAGCGCGCATCTATGAGACCAAAGAGGCGTATAGCAACGGCGATTGGGATAAGCTCAGCGAGGAAGACAAAAATGATAAATTTAGCTGGAAAAATGGCACAGATGAGAATCTGAATGGTAAGGTATTAGAAAAATCTTCTTTTAGACTAACAGGAACATTAGCATCTGACGGCGAAGGGAATGACAAAGACACAAAAGAAGAAGACAGAAACATCGGCATCATGGACATTCGCCACACTTGGCCGCTGGACAAGTGTAAGTGTCCGCTCTGTAAACTGTTCAAATAGATACCGCCTGCTAGACGAAAACAAAAACAGAGTCCCTCACTCCAACCGGAGAGGGGGCTCTATTTTTTGCTCCTAAGACGCCGCGCAGGACAATGACCGTCGTCCAAATATTAAGGGATGAGAGTTGCCATCGGAGACAAAGGCCATTATCTTATCGGACGGCCCAGCCGCCTCCTGTGTTATTTATGTACGCTGCACTCAACATTGCCGTCGGCGTCACTGTCGCTGTAAACGCCGCCGGAGGGGCATGTCGCGTCGTTATTCGATATCTGGTCGTGATACTTGGCGTTTATAAATTCCTGCAATGTCTCGTTCGACGAATGGGCGAACTTATATATAGACCAGCCCGTCTTTATCGCTTCGCGGTTCCCCAGGCAGGCCGCCTCCTTCGCCTTTTTATCCGAACCGCCCACACTCAGCAATAATCCGCCCGCAAGCACCCCGATTATAATTATCACTATCAGCAGTTCGACAAGCGTGAATCCGGTGCTCTTTTTAATTTTCATCGTCAGTACCCTCTTTATTCAGTAGTCATCTATATCCGCCACGATTATAGAATATTTGGCGCTAGGGAGCAAACCAACCATAGGATAATCGAATAAAACGCTTCAGTAAATAAGACTTGGCAATTCCTTGGACCCCACATATGAATGCCGCGAAGGATTAATTTATCTTTCGTTGCTTTACTCGGTATTTAGCGGCTTAATAGTTTTGTGCCGGAGAGGAGTCGCGTCAGTTTCTATAATCGCGCTGATCAACGCATTTATCGTAGTCGTTTTTTGAAAGGCGGATCCAGTCCGTACCGTCAATGCCTCTTTTAAAATCAGGGTGGTCCGGCAGTACAGAGGCTATCTTGATCCATCCATGCGGGCTGCCCTGACAAGGTCAAGCGCGATACGGATGTCGACTCCCTTTTCACTAGGGACACCGGAATTATAATGGAGCGGCGTCGTAAAGACATCGACGCGCGTGTCCTGCGCCTTATGGGAGGCAAGCTTTTTTGTCCAGAAGTTGTGCCAGAACGGCGATTTTTTTGAATCATGAATTCCCGTGTAAAGATGGATTTCTGTCAGCTTCCAGCCACTGTGCCGCGTGATTACAAGGCGCGAAAGTTCTACAGGGTCAAAGTTCGGGAAGCTATAACCCCATGCGGATTTTGACGAAAGGAAAAGATTTTGTAGATCAAAAAATGTTACGGCTCTTTTTATAGGCGGTTCGACATATGGCATCTAAGTTCCTCCCGTCTAAAAAATAACCCTCTTGGAGATACTGCGACGGGTACACCCGACACCTCCAAGAGGGAGAACATACCTACATTATATTCACACCCAGAGATGTTGTCAATAATGTTCTGGTTTTCATAATTTTAGCATAATAAAGCTTTATTTTTATCTCTTTTTTATATGATGTTGATTTCTTTCGCGATATGCGCTATGTTTTTTGTAATTTACTGCACAGTGATGATACAATGAACCCGCAGCAGAGAGATAATATAGGAGGCATTATGATGATAGACGAGAAGAAGCGAGAGTCTTTCGGGAGCCGTATCGGGTTTGTCCTCGCGGCGGCCGGGTCTGCGGTGGGGCTCGGCAATCTGTGGAAGTTCCCCTATATTGCGGGGAAGAACGGCGGTGCGGCCTTTCTCTTTATTTATATCGTGATAATAGTCTGCATCGGCGTCACCGCGATGATGGCGGAGGTGCTCATCGGGCGCATGGGTAGGCTCAACGCGGCCGATACCTTTGAAAAGCTCGGCGGTAAAAAATGGAAACCCGTCGGACTGGCGGGGATATTATGCACCTTCATCATTCTTTCATATTATTCGGTGATCGGCGGCTGGATCGTAAAGTATTTTTTCATGTCATTCACCGACCTAATAGAATATGCCGGCGCGGGAAAGACGGGAGAGATCTTCGGAGCCTTTGTCTCAAATCCATCCCAGGTCATTTTCTATCAGGGGGTATTCATGCTCGTCACGGCGCTTGTCGTATTATTCGGGATAAAGGGCGGTATCGAACGAAGCTGTAAGATCATGATGCCGATGCTTTTTTTGGCGATGATTGTTCTCATCATCCGCGCGGTGACGCTGCCGGGGGCGATGTCAGGAATAGAGTTCTATCTGAAACCCGATTTTTCCAAGGTAACCTCCGAAACTTGGCTCGCGGCTCTGGGACAGGGCTTTTTCTCGCTCTCGCTCGGAGCGGGCGCGATCATGATCTACGGCAGTTATCTGCCTAAGACGGAGAATATCGTCTCTTCGGTGAAACAGATCTGTTTCATTGACACGGCGGTCGCCTTTCTCGCGGGATTGATGATCTTCCCCGCCGTCTTCGCCTTCGGCGCGGAGCCGGCGGCCGGCCCGGGACTAACCTTCATCACCGTGCCCACTCTCTTCGCTAAGATGAGCGGCGGCGTAGTTTTCGCGGTAATATTTTTCCTGCTCTTCTTCGTCGCGGCGCTGACATCTTCGATATCGCTGCTTGAGTGCTCGACGGGATATTTCGTCGATCACGGCATGGACAGGAAGCTGGCGACGCTGATAACGGCGGCGCTGATATTTCTCACCGGCATTCCCTCCGCCTACTCGCTCTCCGGCGGACTCAAGATCGGCAGCCGCGACTTCATCGACGCCGCCGGTTATCTGACGGACAGCATCATGATGCCCCTCTGCTCGATGTTCTGCTGTATCTTCGTCGGCTGGGTCCTTAACAGGGAGCTCGTGAAACGCGAAGCGACAAGCGATGGCAAGATCGGCTTCGGCTCTTTCAATATCTGGATGATGATGGTTAAGTTCGCCGCCCCCGCCGCGATTTTAGTGATCTTCTTTACGGGGCTTAAGTGGTAGGGTAAAGCACGGATAGTATTCGGTAATGATAAAGCGCGGCGTTTCTATTGAAGCGCCGCACTTTATTTTTTATAAGGTATTCGGAAGTAATCCAGCACCTCTTTGAAGCTGTCCTGCGCGGTCAGACAGGTGTCTATCAGATATCCCCGTTCATTGTCCCATTCGCGTATCCCACGATAATAGAATATTTTAAGCTCTTCGTTTATGATAAACGGCACGATATTATTTCTGAGACATTCTTTGAAAAGAATGAGCCGCCCGACGCGCCCGTTGCCGTCCTGAAACGGATGGACGGCCTCAAAGCGCACATGAAAGTCAATGAGCTCCGCCAACGTTTTTTTCTCGGTGCTGTTGTAAGAGGCCAGCAGTTCGCGCATCCGCCCTGGAACCTCTTCGGGAGCGGCGGTCCCGCGTCCGCCGACCTCGTTCGGCATCCGCTTGTACTTTCCGACGGCGAACCAGCCCTTACGGCTGCCGCTGGTTCCGCTTTTCAGCGCGGCATGAAGTTCGAGGATGAAAGACTCGCTCAGCGGGCGCGCCGCATTGTCGATTATCATATCGATGCAGCGAAAATGGTTGGCCGTCTCCACCACGTCATCCAAGTTCACGGCCTGATCCGAAACGCCAATAGTATTGGTTTCAAAAATATATCGCGTCTGGTCATGAGTGAGCCGGCTGCCCTCGATGTGGTTGGAGTTATAGGTCAGGTCGACCTGCACCTTATGATAAATACCACCGGAAAGCCCGCTCTCTTTTTCACGCCGCAAATATTCCAGCAGCGTGGCCGGTGCCTTCCGCGCCTTGGGAATTCTGGAGGGCTTCTCCGCCGTCTCGGGAATGTTCCATGTCTTTCCGGTCAAAAAAGCCTCGGGGACACGTCCCTGCGCACAGTAGCCGCGCACGGCACGTTCGGAGATTTTCCATTTTTTGGCTGTATCGGCAGAAGAGAGGAATTTCATAACCGCCACCCCATTTCCTTCTCCTGTATTATATGCCGTTATCGGAAATTTATCATCTAAATTAGTACCAAAAGCTCATATATTTATTGCCGGTAACGGTACGGCGTCGTAACCACAAAAAAGCACGGCGTTCCTGTAAAAGCTGTCATGCCGTGTGCGACGCGGTATCTCGCCTCTTAAGGTTATGCGCAATTAGTAAAAAAAACAGAACCACCGGCAGAGAGGACTTGGTTCACACTGTCTGGGAAAAAACAGCATAGACGGCGCTATTTATAGGAGCACCGCCTATGCTATATTTGCATTAACATCTGCTAATATGACGAAATACAGGCAAAGACAAGGATCTTGTTCTTACGGGACCGGCTGCCAGCCATCAGCCTCATTTATATTGCCGTTTTGATCAAGAAATTTTATTCTGCTTAAAGCATCTGCAGCTGAACCGTCCTGAAAAATGGCCGACACTCCTACAGACACGACTTTACCATTCGCATCAACCTTTTGATACCACTGGCCATTGTAGTAAATAGCTTTGGCGCTCCAACCGGTGACAGCATTTTTATCGCCATTGGCAAAATATATAACCTCGCCGTTGCCGTTTAAGAAATGCGGATGAACATAGAGGGAATCATCCTTTTCCCATTTAGGCCAGCCCCCCATTTTTTCCAATAAAGCATCGCTTATGTTGGTATTTACGGAGCCGCCGATGTTTACGCCATCACCCAGTAATTTGTTGATTGCATCCTGTTTTGCGGAACCATTGAGCTTTAATATTTTATTTATAGCGTCGGCAAAGAGACGGAGCCTCGCCCAACCATAAAGGTCTTCCCCTTCATGCCCCTGTATGGTACACATTATCCCCAGTTTCCCGTCGCCTTCATCGCTTTCCGTAATGATATAGACGCCGCCAGCCTGGCATATTCCATCATACGTAGCCATCACGTCGTCGGAGGTCAGTGCATTTCCTTTGGTAAACTGCCTCATCGCCCTTTCCAAAGCGACTCCAAAGGAGCCCCCCTGTTCCGCGCGCTCCACATAGTATGCGCTCTTTATCGTACGCCGATCGCCTAAGCAGGCCGTTCTTTCCGCCGTCTCGGTCGAAGAGCCGAAGCTCAGCGCCATGAGGCCAGCGAGTATCCCGATTATGATTACGGTAATCAATACCTCCACGAGGGTAAAGGCGCTGTTTTTTTCATATTTTTTATTTTCCGTCACGATAATCACCCACTTTTAGTGTGAGTATTATATCAGAAACTTAAAAATTTTCACCCGTGTGAAAATATTATCTTATGACAAGACTTTTTATATATTATGGCATCCACAGGGATTTGACAAACTTCCCATATCGCGGCCTTGGAGCTGCCTGCTTTGCCGGAGGTCAGTTCGCTGCCGTTGAGGTTGTGGTTTCTCGCTTCGTGAGGAATCTTCACCGCCGCAAAGCCGTCAAGCTCCG
>NZ_JAJBUX010000104.1 GCF_020860125.1 Cloacibacillus sp.
TCCCCTGGGCCTTCGGCCTCGCGGCCACCGCGGGAATCGCCGGCGTCAGCCCCATCGAGCTCGCGCGGCGGAACTTCATCCCCGTGCTCTGCGGGCTATTCGTCTCGACCGTTTTGGCCATCTGCCTTATGTGACCTTAAATAGAGCGCCTGCTGACGGGAGGCCCTTCCTTTCATGGAGGGGCCTCTCTTTTTATAGCTTTTTCCCGCAGATATTTCTCATATATCATGAGGACGACAGCCTTCCGTACCTGCGGCGGATGCGGCGCGGGCCGCGGCGTTGATGAGAAAAGGCGGCTCGCGTCACGCGCGGAGGGGGAGGCTCTGCCCCGCCCCTTTATTTACGCTTTACTCCCAAGGCCGCGCCTTATCAGCTTCACTGATTCAGAGAGCAGGATCACGGAGAGGCCGAGGGCGACGATCTTCAGCCAGACGGCAAGGGGCAGCGGCGTGGTCTTGAAGAGGCCGTCCGCGTACTGCGTGATCAGCACCTGCAGGGCGAAGGTCAACGCGAATACGCCGAGCATCAGCCTGTTGGCGCCGAAGCCGCGCAGTACGCTCGCGCTGCCCAGCGCGCAGCTGTTGAAGGCGTTGAAGAGCTGGAATACGACGAAGAGCGTGAAGAGGATCGAAGGCTGCTGCTCTTTCGTGCCGCCGAGGAAGTTCAGCCAGTGCTGTACCATGAATACCGCCGTGATGTACAGGCCGTTCGTGACGATGTTCCAGAGCATCTCCCTCGACACGATGCTGGCGTCTCTCCTGACGGGCGGCTGATTCATGAGGTCGCCGCGCACCGGCTCAAGGCCGAGGGTGAGGGCGGGCGGCCCATCCATGATTATATTTATCCACAGTATCTGGATCGCGGTGAAGGGCGCTTCGAAACCTGCCGCGACCGACAGGAGGATGACGAGCACCGACGACAGGTTGACGGTGAGCTGGAACTGGATGAAACGCTGGAAGTTGCGGTATATGCCGCGTCCCCACTGCACAGCCTTGACGATGGTGGAGAAGGAGTCGTCCTGCAGCACGATGTCGCTCGCCTCCTTCGAGACCTCCGTCCCCGAGATGCCCATCGCGATGCCGACGTCGGCGCTTTTGATCGCGGGAGCGTCGTTGATGCCGTCGCCGGTGACGGCGACGACGCTGCCAAGGGCCTTCAGCGTCTTGACTACCCGCATCTTTATAGACGGCGTACTGCGCGCGATGACCCGTATCGCGGGCAGCCGCTCCGCCAGCTCGCCGTCGGAGAGGGACTCAAGCTCCCGCGCCTCCACCGCGTAATGGCCGTCGCCGAGCAGTCCGAGTTCGCCGGCGATCGCGGCGGCGGTGGTGATATTGTCTCCCGTAAGGACCTTGACTTCGATACCGGCGCCGCGGCAGTGTTCGACCGCCTCAAAGACGTCGGCGCGCAGAGGGTCGGCGATCGCTGCGAAGCCGTCGAAGGTCATGCCGCTCTCTATCATCTCCCTTTCCTTATCATAATCTTCGGAATCCGGGATTTCGCGGTGGGCGAAGGCGATCACGCGGCGCGCCCGCTCCTGGAACTCCGTGATGCGCGCCTCGGCCTCCCTCCGCTCGCCGTCTGACAGGGAACACATTGAGAGTATCTTTTCCGGCCCGCCCTTGGTATAGGCCGTTATGAGCCTATCTTTCACAGCGACGGTGGTCATGTTCTTAGTCTCCGAGGAGAAGGGGAAGGCATGAAGAACGGTGCTTCTCCCGCGGATGGCGCGGTAGTCGCACCCCGCGCCGTGCGCCGCGACGAGCAGCGCGCATTCCGTGGGGTTGCCGATGAAGGCCGCTCTCTTCCCCTCAAAATGAACCTCGGCGGTGCTGTTGAGACAAAAATTATCGAGCAGCGGGCCGACGCCGAGCGGCTGTGGTTTGCTCTGCGTTTCTCCGGCGATGATATCCGTCACCGTCATGCGGTTTTCCGTCAGCGTCCCGGTCTTATCGGAGCAGATGACGTTTATTGCGCCGATCGTCTCACAGGCCGCCATCTTCTTGACGAGGGCGTTGTGCTTTGACATCTTGATAATGTTTATCGCGAGCGAGACCGCGACGATAGTCGGCAGTCCCTCGGGGACGGCGGCGACGATCAGCACGATGCTCGTGATAAAGGCCTCGGAGATCGTCTCCAGCGAGGCGGTGCCCCTGGAGATAAAGGAAGTGAGCTGGAGCAGAAAGACCGCCGCCGCGGCTCCGGACGCGAGCAGCGCGATCCTCCCGCCCATCTTCGCCAGCTTTTCCTGCAGCGGCGTAAAGGTTGACTCCGAGTCCGACAGTTCGCCCGCGATCTTGCCAAATTCCGTCGCGTCCCCGATGGCGGTGACGACGGCCAGGCCGCTGCCTCCCGTCGCGAAACAGCCGGAATAGAGCATGTTGGCGCGCTCGGCAAGCGGCGTTCCGGCGTCGGCGAAGATGGCCGCCGCCTCTTTATGCACCGGCATGCTCTCCCCCGTGAGCGCCGATTCGTCGGCCATTAGAGAGGAACTTTCTATCAGTCTCGCGTCGGCGGGGAACCTGTTTCCGGTCTCCACGCTGAGGATGTCGCCGACGGCTACCTCCCGCTGCGGGATGAGCTCCGCGCCGCCCTCCCTTATCACGCGCACCTTGGTGTCGTCGGCGATTCGGTTCAGCGCCTCAAAGGCCTTGGCGCTGCGTCCCTCCATCGCCACCGTGATTATTATGGAGAGCGATATCGCCGCGAAGATCCCCGCGCACTCGATAAAATCCGTCTCGCCGCCGCTCACGCCGCGCGCGATATTTACGCCCAGCGTGATCAGCGCCGCCGCGGTCAGCATGAGTATCATCGGCTCGCGGGCGGCCTCCGCAAGCCGCCGCAGCACTGAAGCAGGCTTTTTTTTCGTAAAGCTGTTTTCTCCGTAACGTCGGCGGCTCTCCGCCGCCTCTTCCCCGGTCAGTCCCCGGCGCGGATCGACGCCGAGCCTGCTCAGTGTTTCGGCGGCGCTCTCCCGGAAGGGCTCCCTCTCTGTCGGACTCTTTTCTGGCTGCTGCATTTCGAGTTCCACATCCTTTCGTCTTATACAACGAAAAGACCCAGGTATCGGCTCTGCGCGAGCCTTACCTGAGCCATAATAAAAGACTCAATGTAAAGCTTTCAGAGCAATACATGAGTCTCGTTATTTAAGACAAGCCAGACTTTTAGATCTCAGCCAGGATGTTGACTTGCCACGCGCTCCTGCGCGCCACTACTCCCCCACGGGTACTTTTCAATTGTAGCGTATAAGCTATCATCGCTCCCATCTTTTGTCAATAGAGACAACTACGGCCCGCGGCGCGGCGGAGCCGGTTTCGTCTCCGCCGCGCTGTGATTTGACGTGGTTCTAAGGACTACCTAAGATAGAGGAATCCGAGGAAGGTCGCGAATACCCCCGCCGTCGCGAGGCGGATGGCCGCGCCGATAGTGGCGGCGACGATGCAGTCGCGGTGCGAAAGGTCCGTCGAGGCGGTCCAGATGACGGGGACCTGTCCGAAGATGACCTGCAGCGGGAAACCAGAGGAGGCCAGAACGAAGGAGCCGACGATCATCTGCGGCGTGAAGTTCATCGCTATATCCTTGATCTGGGCCATCGCGAGCGAACCTCCCGCGAGCAGTGAAACTACGCCGCTCTCCGGTTCGATATTCATCCAGGTGAGCATCGCCGCGAGCGCGCCCTCGAAGGGGGCCCAGAGGCCGAAGAAGTCAAGCGCGCCGATGCCCGCGAAGACTATCGCGCAGGCAGGGATAATGAGGGTGAAGAGCAGCTCCGCGCCCTCCTTCGCCGCGCCGAAAATTGTCGGCAGGAAGCCGATGTCCGGCGTGAAGACCGGTATCTCATGCAGGGATACGGCCCTGCAGTCGCGCCAGATAGTCAAACGCAGGAGGAAAGGCACGAGGAGTATGGGTAGGAAGTAGCTTAGTACGAGGATGAGAAATACGCGGACGTTGACGGCGGTCATCGCGATAATGCCGAAGATGAGGATCAAGAAGGAGCAGGGGGCCTGCATCATCATGGCGATGCCGATCTTTTGTTCGTCCTTAGTCGCGCCCGCCTTCTTGAATATAGGGCTTGAAATGCGCCCTGCGGCGTTGACGTCGCCGAGGATATTATAGATGACGGGAATGGCGACGCAGGCGTTGACGCCGACATACTTCATGAGGGGGACGAATATCCTCATCAGCGCGTCCGTGAAGCCGAGGCGTTCAAGGATACGTCCCATTGTAACGCTGATGATGATCGCGCAGCCGATGCTGCCAGTCACATATACGGGGACGACGACCTTGAAAGCGCGGTTGAACATCGCGTTAAAGAGCCCGCCGACGGCTCCGGCGTTGAGGAACAGCATCGCCATTGAGAAAATAACAAGTACCAGGCCTACCGCCTCTATCCGTGAAACCTTTCGCTGCTTTTCATTGTTTGCTGCCATCTTGTCCGCATCTCCCTTTTAAGTAAGATAGATAATAGATAACCGATATCTGGTGCGGGTGGAGAAAACCAACGGGTCTTTTAAAAAAGTATCTTTAATAATTATTCTTAGTTAATGATTTATTAGAGTAAAGTAAAATCATGCCTTCGGACGCGGCAAATAATCGCGTGCCATGCGTGAACCGTAATCGCGGAGCTCCTCTGTGCCCACCATCTCTATGGGGATGCTTACCATTCGCTCACGGAAGATGAGTACTTCGAGTTCGGGGAGCTGGTATTTTAGGGCAAAGGCGAGCGGCACGCCGTTTTCGAATATCTCCATCGCGTGCGAACTGCCGGCGACAAAATTCATGCCGAGCTTGCGGGCCTTTTCGATGAGTTCGCTGTCGGGCAGCGGGCGGCTGATGTTTGCCACCACGGTGTCCGCGGGGTACTCCGCGTAGGCCTTTTCAAGATCATCGGGGCCGAAGCCGGTGTGAGGGAAGATCGTTATCGTACGTCCGAGCGGAGAGTCTGGGCTGCCGGCGAATATCTTCGCGCGCGCGGAGACCGTCGTCTCGCAGAGGTGCCCGCAGCAGCGGTGTTTTTTCTCCTCGGCGAGCATATTCTCCTCGATAGCCGTGCCCATTATCTTTTCGATGCGCTCGATCATCGCTCCAAGCGTCGGCACCTCAGCCATCGCCTCGCCGTACCAGACGATCTTGCCGGGGATGCCGCCGAAGGCGATATTGGCCTGTTTCGCCATGCTGCCGTGCAGCCAGGCGATGCCGGGGTGTAGCCCGTGAAAGGCCTCGTGCAGCTCAAAGGCCACAAGGTTGTAGAGATCGAGATAATTTTTCAGCGTGACTCCGCCGGAGTTCGAGCCCTCCGCGATCGGATGATGGACGACAAGAGCGTCCACCCCAGTGGCGCCCGCGAGTTCGATGGCGTTCTCCGTCATCGTCATCATCACCGCGAGGCGGCGGACCACCCTTTCAGGGTCTCCCCAGATGAGGCCTGGCAGCTCCATCACTGATTTTCCGGGAATATGTGAGGTTTTGATCGTTACGAAATGGTTGCCGCCGGTGATATCCGCGTAGCTTTTGACCACGCGTCCGCCAGTTATGATATCGAGAGCCTTCAGGATATCCTTTACCAGAACCGGATGTGACATGGACAGGTACACTTCCCTTCGCTATTAAGTTGATGCCGGCATAAATAAAAAGACAGGAAATTTTTGATGAATCAACACTCATCATTTATGATGAATATATTATCGTCTTATTAATGTTAATTGTCAAGAATAAAGTGGAAAATTGTTCCTTGGATTTTGCGCACGCACAGCGGAGGGAATTCACCCCATGTCAAAGGCCTCGAAACTTTTGACGAACGCTGAGCGGCCCGTAGCAGACATTTACAGGCGGGAAACCGCGGAATTCCTCTTAGTATCTCTAAGGTAATTTATGCGCAGGTGGTGAAAGCGATAAAATAATGCCGTCCGGCAGCGCGGGCGCTGATTTTCATGCGTTTGTCCCGGCTTCAGCCCGAGGTTATGCCTCTATGTATCAATACTTGCGGGAATGATATGAGGACCCTATTTCAGAAAGATCGTGCCGTCGTAAACCTTTAAGGTCGCTTCGAGGTATCCCATATCTTTACAGTATTCGAGTACTTCGCCGGTTGCCATCTGGAAGACCTCGGCCGACAGTCTCGCAAAGTATTTATTTTCCCCCGACGCGAGGGCGTTGGCGGCGTCATATGCCTTTTGGTAAATGGCGCGCACGGCTTCCTCTCTTCCATTACGCAGCAGGCCTGGAACGACGCGGTCAAATGGCGTGCATTTTTTCAAAGCCAGATATATTTCCCGCAGTGTCCGGTAGGGGATATGGGAGACGATCATTTCCAGCAGCTCTTTCGCGGCGCAGAATGATGTTAGCTCTCCTCCGCGCAGACCTTCGCCGATGGCGCCGCGCAGTGCGGCGGCCTCCTCGGCGGTGGCCGCGCCGGCAGAGAGTGCGGCGGCGTCCTCGATGGTCAGTGATACCGACTCCAGCGCGTCGATAAAAGATCTGAAGCTCCGGCAGATGATCTTAATATCCAGTTTGCGCCAGGCCAGTAGAATTTCCGCCGCGGAGATGGCGACGACGGATTTCCGCCTCTCGGAGCGTATGACCTTTAATTCGCGCAGATACCTGACGGCGCGGGAGGTCGAGTCGTGCGAGACGCCGTATTCTTTGCAGAGCTCCGCATGGCTGGGAAGTATATCGCCCTGTTTATATTCGCCGGATACTATCCGGCCGATGATGTCCATGTAAATGGAGGATATCTTTGCGTCATCTTTTCGTATACTTGCGGAAATCGAGTGCGGCCATCCGAGTGAGGCGGGAGTCGATGCGCATCTCATTGGCGGCAGCCCTTCGCTGTAAAGGAATATTCTCTGTATGTCCAATTCCTCCTGCGTATCGAAAGAGCCCCGGCGCATCTTCGTTAAAATGTCAAACAGATATTCGCGGTAGAATCGTCCAAATTCAATGTCGTACGGCAGAGGTACCAGCTCTAGGTATCCTATGCTGTCGATACAGCGCAGGACCATGGCGTTGCCGATCTTGGAGACGAAAAAACGCCAAAAGTGTCTCAGCAGTCCCGGCAGCTCGCATGCCGGAGTCATTTCATTTATACATCTGAGGCGTGTTTCGAGTTCGTCAAAATCCTCTTGGGTGCAGAGAGATAAGCCATATCTCAGCAGCGGATAGTAAAAAACGCGCGCGGAGAGGGAAATGTCGCGGATGACTTCGCGGTCGGGCCGCTCCGCCGCGGTCCCGCTCTTCTCGGCTTCGCGGCGCTGGAAGATCACCCTTGGCCGTTTGCCTCTTGAGGTCTCGACGAACCCCTCTTTTTCCAGTATATCCACAACCCGCCGCGCCGTCTTTTCGGAGATACGGTACATTTTGCATAATTCCGCGCAGGAGGGGATAGGCGATCCGACGGGATAGAGGCCGCATTCTATTTTTTCTTTGATAGTCCGGTATATAGTCTGAGATAATATGACGGCTCCGCGCAAAAAAATCCCCTCCAATATTT
This sequence comes from Cloacibacillus sp., assembly GCF_020860125.1. Taxonomy (NCBI): domain Bacteria; kingdom Thermotogati; phylum Synergistota; class Synergistia; order Synergistales; family Synergistaceae; genus Cloacibacillus; species Cloacibacillus sp. Next base: position 7,490 of record NZ_JAJBUX010000104.1, read on the forward strand.
TATTATACAGTGTTCTCGCTGTAAACGAAAATAGCTGTGTTGCTTTGTATCTGGACGAGTGCTAGAATAACAAACATTATAGAAATGGTACGATGTCTTTTTCGTCATAGTTGCCGGAGATGAAAAGTAGCGGCGTGTAGATAAAAAGGGATACGTTAAAACACAGAAAATCGTCTCTATGAAAGTATTAGGCCGATTGAGAGATATGACGTCATCTTTTCCATGCTGGAAATCTCGGCTTTTGCCCTTTGCGGGTATATCTGAGCTGAATTGTCGTACATATAATATTGGGGAAAGTCGAGGCTTCCTGGATGAAAAGAAGAAAACGTGACTTTCAGCTGTATACCGGAATGTGGCTGGTCGCAATCTTTGTCTTATTGGCTCTGATGTGGCAGAACGCCGGCGACGCGCGTGTGATCAACTACAGCGGCATCGTGCGCGGAGCGACGCAGAAACTCATAAAAGAAGAGCTTAACGGCCATTCCGACGACAAACTGGTAGAGACTCTGGATGGTATCATCGATAACCTTCAGACCGGCAAAGGGCCCTACCGGCTTATGAAAAATTCCAACGAGAAATACCAGCGGCTGCTTGCCGAACTGAAGCTGCTCTGGGGAGATATGAAAAAAGAGATATACGACCTCAATTCCGGCGGCGGCTCCGAGAAAAGGCTGTACGAACTAAGCCAGCGGCATTTTGAGATTGCCGACCGCATGGTGTCGGCGGCGGAGGAGAGCTCAGATAATAAACTAAGGTATTTTCTTGTCTTTTATATTTTCAGCCTGCTTCTGTCAATAGCTGTCTTTTTCATCATCAACCGGCGAAATCAGAAGGCTTTAGACGAGAGCATTTATACGGACAGCCTGACAGGTCTGCTGAGCCGAACAGGCTTTGAGGTGGCTGCGGGGAAACTTCTGAGCCATAATTTAGAAGATAAATATACGATCGTAGAATTCGATATAAAAAATTTCAAGTCAATCAACGATTCTTACGGATATGATAAGGGCGATGAATTGCTGCACAGCGTCGCCGCGGCGATATCGGCGCGGAAGAGCGGCCGGATATGCGCGCGAATCGACGCCGATGAGTTCGTCATCCTCTTCGAGCAGGGAGATATAGACGTCGACGGACTTAAAATGATATTGAGAGATGTGGTAAGGCGGCATACCTTCCTTGAATTGTTCGGCGCCATATTCAACTACGGAGCCTACAGTATAGAGAGGAACAACGAACTTATCAACACCATCATGGATAAGGCTAATACGGCGCACAAGATCGCCAAATCCATCGAGGGAGAGGCCATCGTCTGGTACGACGAACGGCTGCTGAAGAAGATACATATGGAAAACGAATATAAAAAGCGGATGCAGTATGCGCTCGAAGAGGAAGAGTTCAAGATGTATCTGCAGCCGAAGGTCGACCTGGCGACGATGGAGGTGGTGGGCGCCGAGGCGCTGGTACGGTGGGATATTCCCGAAGTGGGGATAATACCGCCGGATTCTTATATTCCCCTCTTTGAAAGAAACGGCTCGATAGCCGACCTTGACTTCTACATGCTGAAAAAGGCCTGCGTTTATCTGCGCGGCCAGATGGACCGGGGAAATGAATCCTTCTCTATTTCGGTCAATTTCTCACGCGTAACCCTTTGCCAGCAGACATTCCACAGTACGCTGCTGGAAATTATCAACCAATTCGGCGTGCCTAGCGGCCGTATGGAGATCGAGGTCACCGAGAGCGCCTTCAACGAGCTGCCATATCCGGTGTTGCTGATGCTGGAACATCTTGAAGACGAGGGATTCCGCATTTCAATGGATGATTTCGGGGCAGGCTATTCAAACCTCAATATGATCGGCAAGCTTCCCATTCAGATAATCAAGCTGGACAGGGAGTTTTTAAAAGAGATGGATGAACATGAAAATATGCGCGGGATAGTCACCTGCGCCGTAGACCTTGCGCACACGATGGGATTGGAGATCATCTGCGAAGGCGTCGAGCGGGAGGAGCATGTAAGTTTCCTGCAGGAGATCGGCTGCGACTATGCGCAGGGATTCTATTTTTCAAAGCCAGTACCCAGCGAGGTTTTTACCGAAAAATACCAGACGGGCGAGGCTAGGGTATATCTCGGCAACGGCTGATTCCGGCCTTCACACAAACGCAAAAAGACAAAATATTCAATGGACCTCCGGTATGGAGCGGCCGATGGTTTCGATGCGCGGAGTGAGCGCGGCGCGGGGAATTTTCACAGCGGGCTGTGCGGAGGGTCGGCCATGCCACTGATTTTTCGATACGTTTGCGCTAAATTGTTGGCGGAATTAGTGCCAACTTAAGTATAATGTGATATGCTAAACCATATCGCCCTGCATGGTGGCGCTGTAATATCAGGAGGATGATATTTGTTGAGTTCTGACATAGCAGGCAGTATTATCCTGCTCGTCGTACTGATGGGTTTCTCAATATATTTTTCTATGACCGAAACCTCGATTACGGCAGCAGGCAAAGGAAAATTGTTGGCATTGGCCGACGACTACCCGCACCGCAAAAAGGGTTTTCTCTGGCTTGCAGACAACGTAGCAAAAGCAATCAACGTAACTCTCATCGGAAACAACCTCGTAAACATCGGAGCCTCTGCCGTGGCCACAACGGTGGCCATCTCGCTCTTTGGCATCGCCGGTCCCGCGGTCGCAGTTGTTATTATGACCGTGCTGATAGTGATTTTCTGCGAAATACTTCCTAAAAACGTCGCGATAGCCAAAAAGGAGGCAGTCCTTTTATTTTGCCTTCCCTTTCTGCGCGCCTTTAATTTTGTCCTGACGCCTGTACTGGCCTTTTTACAGGTCATTTTGAAGCTGCTGGGCAAGCTTATCGGCATGGATCTCGTCTCATACAGCGCGCTGATCTCGCGCGAAGAGATAGACCATATCGTGAGCGAGGGCAGCGCGGCTGGCGCTCTGGAAGAGGACGAACGCAAGATGATACACGGAGTCATCGCCTTTGAGGATACGAGAGTCTCCGAGGTGATGGCGCCCCGCACGGATATGTACGCGATCGACGAAAAGGACAGCGTCGAGGATGCGGTCAAGATATTCCTTGAAAGCGGACATTCGCGTATTCCCGTATATAAAGAGGATATCGACGACATTGTCGGCATTCTCTATGCTAAAGACCTGCTTGGCCCGCTCTCGCACGGAGACAAACAGATCTCAATAGAGAAGCTGATGCGCAAGCCGCTATATGTCCCAGAGACGATGAAGACGGACGAGACGCTTGATATCATGAAGAAGTCTCGCAAGCATCTCGCGATCGTCGTCGACGAGTACGGCGGCACGGCGGGTCTGGTCACGCTCGAGGATCTCATAGAAGAGATCGTCGGCGACATACAGGACGAATATGACAAGGAGACGCCGGAGATAATGAACGCCGGTGAGAACACCTATGTCGTGCAGGGACAGGTAAACCTTGAAGATCTCGCGGAGGCGCTCGGTTACCCCTTCGATACGATTTTTGAGGATGTGGACACGCTCGCTGGCATGATCCTTGAGATAACGGGCAACTTCCCCTCAAAGGGCCAGGTTATCGGCTACGGCCCCTGGGAGATAAAGGTGCTCGAGGTGCAGAACCATAGGATACTTGAGGCGAAGATGAAATTTATCGGCAACACCGACGACGGCGTCTCCAGGTAAGTCATAGACAGGCGAATAAAGAACGTAAGAAGAGCGGGGGGAGGCCTCCCGCTCTTTTATATTCGCTGAAAACGCGCCCGGCGTGTTTGTCAATTTTGTCTGCGGCTAAGGCTTTCGTACGCGCGGCTGGGTGTCTTTTGATTACCGTGTTATTTCCATATAGACTTTATAGACTTTTTTATTCGTATAAATTACCTCTTTTAATATCTCGTATTTCCACCACGCGCGGGCGCGGGGATGCTGTTATCATCTGTAACATAAAGACGGGGGGAACGTGTTTACCGGAATAATGCCCTCGAGGGCGGTCTTCGCGCCCGGCGCCGATGCCGGTAAGATACGGCGAAGAGGCGGGACCTTTCAGGTGTTTTCACAGCCCGTAACGGATGGAAGATGGAATGTCAACAAATCTTCTTCCCATACGTTCAATATAGATTCTCCAAAGCCGCGGGGCGGTTCCGTAAGAGGAACCGCCCCGCGGCCCTTTGTTGTAATATAATTTAATAACGTTTGCGCAGCAGATCATGAAGGAGAGGGGCTGAGCCATGAAAAAGAGCGGTATTATCGCGGCGGTGCTGCTGCTGGCAGTTGGAGCGTTCTGCGTATTCGCCGGCGGATGGCCCGTGGGGAAGCCTCACGATGTTACAGGGGAAAATTTCCGCCTCGGCACATATGTAAAGCTGCGGCTTCTTGGCGAAGATAAGAAATTACTCGAAATCGAGCTCGCCGCGGCGGACGGGGAGATCGTCCGCCTTGAGGGGCTGCTTTCGGCAAATATCGCCTCCTCGGATATTTCGCGTCTCAACGGCGCGGGCGGCGAATGGGTGAAGGTCGCTCCCGAGACGGCAGCGCTTGTAAAGCGGTCGCTTGCGATAGCGGCTCTGACGGACGGCGCCTTTGACCCTGCCGTCGGCCGCATAGTGCGCCTCTGGGGGATCGGCACTCCCGGCGCGCGCGTGCCGGAGGCGGCTGAGATAAGAGCGGCGCTTCGCGCCGGAGGTTATAAAGAGGTGGCGGTGAGGGAGAGCGGCGGGGAGTGTTATATCAAGACGCCCCCCGGTCTGTGGCTCGACCTCGGAGCGATCGCGAAGGGTTATGTCGCCGACATCCTGAAGGAGAGGCTTGCCGCCGACGGTGTGAAGCGGGCTGTGATAGACCTTGGGGGCAACCTGGACCTCGTCGGCGATTCACCGGAGGGACGCCCCTGGCGGCTGGGGCTTCAGCATCCGCATAAGCCGCGCGGCGAATACTTCGGCGTGGTGGAGGTCTCCGACCGCTCCGTCGTCACCTCCGGCCCCTACGAGCGTTTTTTTGAACAGGACGGGGTGCGCTACCATCATATATTTGACCCCGCGACGGGGTATCCCGCAAAATCCGACTTTGATTCCGTCTCAATAATCGACCGCGATTCGGCGCTGGCCGACGCGCTCTGCACGGCGCTCTTCGTCATGGGGCGCGCGAAGGCGGAAAAATTTCTTGAAAAAAACGGCGGTCTGGCGGCGGTTTTCGTGCTTGCCTCGGAGGATAAAGTGCTTGTCACCCCTGAGGCGCGGAAGATATTCCGGCTGACCGATAAAAATTTCACCGTAGATACGATTGGGAGAGAATCATCATGAGACGCGGCGACCGCTGGATGGCCGCCGTTACGATGGCGGGGGCCGCGATGCTGATCGCCGGCGCGCTCCTCCAGCAGCAGCGCCAGTATAATGAAAAAGCCCCGCTTGAGGCGGAGATCGTGCTTGACGGCAGGGTAATTGAGACGCTGCCGCTGACGGGGCCGCCGCGGGAGATCCGAGTTGATTCCGCGGGGACGGCGCGCGGCTTCAACATCATCCGCGCCGAGCGGGGACGTATCGCCGTCGTATCCGCCGACTGCCCTGACGGTGCCTGTGTGCGCCAGGGCTGGATAGGGCGCGCGGGCGCCGGGGCGGTCTGCCTGCCGCACCGCCTCGTGGTGAGGATCAAGGACGCGGACCGGCGGGTGGACGGAGTGAGCTGGTGATGGCGGTTGATACGCGCCGAATCGTGCTGACGGGGCTGTTCACGGCCTGCGCGCTTGTCGTGAACGTCGCGGAGGGGGTGCTGCCGATGCCGCTGCCCGGCATAAAGCTTGGCGCGGCGAACGTATTCGCGCTGACGGCGCTCATCCTGCTTGGAACGAAAGAGGCCTTTGCCGTAACGCTGCTGCGCGTGGCGCTTGCCTGGCTCGTTACGGGAAATGTATTTTCGTTCCTCTGCAGCCTGGGCGGCGCGCTTCCAGCCGTCGCGGTGATGGCGTTCATATACAAAAAATTCCGCGCGGATTTCTCCCTGCCGTGGATCAGCGTCGCGGGGGCCTGGGCCTTTAACGCGGGGCAGGTCGCCGTGGTATCATATATCGTAAAAGACGCGAGGGTGGCGCTCTATATGCTGCCGCTCTTCGCCGCCGGCACCGCCGCGGGATGGGCCGTGGGCTGGCTCGCGGCGGCCGTATGCAGGAGACTTGGAGGAGAAAAAAATGAAACTTTCCATCGATAAAAAAATCATCGAGGACTTTCCTGACGCGAAGATCGGCTGGCTTCGCGCGCGGATAACGAACGGATCAGGGTCGCCCCATGTGGCGGAGATGAAGGGGGGACTCGCGGCGAACCTCAACGATATCGGGATCTCCGCAGATACGCTGACGCTCCATCCAGACGTGCGCCGCTGGCGTGAGACATATTCGAAGATGGGAGTCAAACCTAGCAAATACCGCTGTTCGCTGGAGGCGCTGCTGCGCCGTATATTTAAGGGCGACATGTGGAGCGTATCTGACGTTGTCGACTGCTATGACTGCGTATCCGCGCTGAACCTGCTGCCTATGGGGGCGCATGACATGACGAAGCTGCGCGGCGATATGGTGCTGCGCTATGTCCGTGAGGGCGAAAAATTCTACCCTCTCGGCGCGGGCGACAGCGTCGTCGAATGCGCGCCGCCGCAGATAGTCTACGCCGACGGCGAAAAGGTCTGCTGCTGGCTCTGGAACTATCGTGACACGCGCGACGCCTGCGTTGACGATACCACGGAGGAGGCGCTCTTCCTTGTGGACTGTGCTTTTGAGACCGAATGGCGCACCGTTGGTGAGGGGATAGCCGCCTTGGCGAGAGAGCTTGAGGCCATCGGCTGTCTGGTGCGCGCGAGCGGCATCGTCAACGCCGCTTCGCCCTCGGCGGAGATCGAATAGATGGCGAACATTGGCTGCTGCGGCGTGGACTGCGACGCCTGCGAGGCGCGCCGGGCCACCGCCAGACGGGATAACGCGGCGCTTGCGAAGATCGCCGCCGCGCAGGAGAGTGCCGGACAGGGGTCCTTTATCCTGCCCTCGCGCCTGCGCTGTACAGGCTGCCTTGAGCCGGGCGAAAAGAGCGTCAGCTGCGCCGAGTGCGCCATACGCGAATGCGCCCTCGCGAGCCATATCCCCCACTGCGGCTTCTGCCCCGACTTCCCCTGCGAGCTGGGAAGCGCCGTCTGGGAGGCGGTGCCGGAATACAAGCACAATCTCGAAGTGCTGCGGAGCCGGTGAGAAGATATTTTTGACGGCGGCCCTCCGGTAGTTCCGGAGATAGCGGCTTCCGGTTTTTAGCACGGCATGGAAAAATAAAAATGGTGCCGCTGCGTTCAGAAGGCCGGAGCGGGCGGCAATTTTACGTCAGTTGGGATTCCCCATGTCGGTGTCCAGCGTATGGCGGAAGACGATCAGCGATTTTTCCACGGCCTCCACGAGCCCTTCGGTATTGCCGGTGCAGAATATATTAAGCAGCTTTTCGTGGTTTTCCATAACCGTGCTGTCGAGCACCTCGCTGCTCTTGCTGATGTAGGGCCGGCAGAGATCCATTATCAGTCTGCCCATCTTAATGATAAACTGGTTGCCGGTCGCCTCGAGCATGATGCTGTGAAAGGTACGGTCAGCCTCTCCCGCCTCCGACTTGTGCGAGAGCTGGAGTTCGCGGTATTCGTCTAGCGCGCGCCGCGCCGCAGCCTTTTTCTCCTCCGTCGCCTTCGCGGCGGCAAGCGACATATAGGCCTGCTCAAACATCAGGCGGAATTCATAGAGCTCTTCGGCGCTCGAACGCTGGAGCATCATATCGAGGAGCAGCGGACGCAGTATCTGCGGCCCGATGGATTCTTTCAAATAGGTGCCTTTGCCCTGAGCCGATTCAACTACCCCCAACACCTGGAGCATCTTGATCGCCTCGCGGATGCTCGATTTTCCTACGCCGTACCGTTCCGACATCTCCCGCTCCGAGGGGAGCAATTCTCCCGGTTTAAACTCTCCGTCTCTGATCGAGTTTTGTATGCTGTCTAAAACGAGTTGAGAGAGCGTGTTTTCCCTTCTTAGTTCCATCACCGATCACCTCTGGATAAAATATACTCAGTCAACTGCGCGCGACATTAATCAGTAGTGAGACTGCCTTTATTATAAATTATCCGTGCCAATGAAGGTAGCGCTTGACAAAAATTGTTGGTTGACGGAGTATAGTTATTAGCAGATATCTGATAAGTAGAATAGAGAGGTCGAATCACATGTTATATTTGAACGGCAAAGATATAAGAGAGATCTTCTCGATGAGGGAGGCCATTGAGTCGGACCGCGAGGCCTTTATGATCCAGGCGGAGGGGCTGGCGGAGGTTCCCGTGCGGACGAATTTTGACGTCGTCAAGGACGGCATAACCTCTTTTATGCCCGCGCTGATAAAAAAGTATCCGCGGGTGGGGATCAAGATTGTCTCGACATACACGGAAAATTATAAGAGGGGGATGCCCGCCGTTTCGGCGACTGTGCTGCTGGCCGATCCCGAGACGGGCGTCGTCAACGCGATGCTTGACGGTACCGAGCTGACGCGCATGCGCACCGGCGCCGTCTCCGGATTGGCCACGGAGCTTTTGTCTAATGAGGAGGCCGAGTGCGGCGCGCTCTTCGGAACCGGCGGACAGGCCGCCTCGCAGCTTGAGGCGGTGCTGACGGCAAGGCCGCTGAAGGAGGTGCGCGTCTTTGACATGACGGCCGATAGGGTCGCGGACTTTATCAGCCGCATGGAGGAGTGCGCATCGAAGTTCGGCACGCGGCTCATCGCCGCAGGAAGCCCGCTGGAGGCCGTCTCGGACGCCGATATTATCACCACGGTGACCACCAGTCCGCAGCCCGTCTTTGACGGACGCTGTGCGAAGCCGGGGGCGCACATAAACGCCGTCGGCACCTTCCTGCCGCATAAACGCGAGCTTGACGAGTATATTGTGAGGCGCGCCGATAAAATTTTCATCGATAACCGCGAGGCGGTGATGAGCGAGGCGGGAGAGTTCCTCATCCCGATGGCGGAGGGACGCTTCTCGGAGGAGATGATTGCGGGCGAGCTCGGCGATCTGCTGCTGGGACGCGTCGCGGGCCGTAGCGATAAAAAAGAGATCACGCTGATGAAGACGGTGGGCTTCGCGACGCTCGATATCGTCATCGCGCATAAGGTCTATGAGAAGGCGCTTAAAGCCGGGATAGGCACGGTACTCTAACGCCGCCGCTTGGGTACGAAATAAAAATTGTCCCGGTACCGCGTAATATCTGCGGCGCCGGGGCTTTCGTTCTTTGAAAAACAGCGGTCTCTTATTTCAGGGACTGCTTAAAGAAGGATTCAAGCTTATCGAAGGGGATCAGCTTCACGCGGTCGTAGAGGTCCACGTGTCCGGCCTTCGGGACGATGTAGAGCTCCTTCGGCTCCGCGGCGCGCCGGTAGGCGTCCTCGCTGAACTCCCGCGAGTGGGCCTCCGATCCCGTGATGAAGAGCATCGGGCGCGGCGAGATCGTTTCGATATCCTCGAAGGGATAGAAGTTCATGAACTTGACGTTGCTGGTGAAAGTCGGGTGCGTCGTGAGCTCCTTCGAGGAGCCGGCGGGGGTGAATTCGCCTCTCTCCGTGCGGTAGAAGTCATAGAACTCACGCTCGATGGGGTTGGACTTTTCGGTGATCTCATGCACCGTGCCGCTGGTATACTTCATCTCGCCGCCGGTGAATTCCAGCAGACGCTGCCGCGCCGCCTCTTCGAGGATTTTCTTTCTTTGTTCGACTGTCTGTGAATGGTTTAGGCCGCTGCGGTTCGCCGCTCCCATGTTATACATGCTGACGGTCGATACGGCTCTTATGCGCGGGTCGATTTTAGCGGCGCTGATGGCGAAGCTGCCGCTGCCGCAGATGCCGATGGCGCCGATCCTCTTTGCGTCGACGAAGGGCCTTGTGCTGAGGAAGTCCACCGCGGCGCTGAAATCATCGGCGTAGACGTCGGGCAGGACGGCGTTGCGCGGCTGTCCCGCGCTCTCGCCCCAGAAGGAGAGGTCTATCGCCAGCGTGACGAAACCGCGCTCCGCCATCTTCTGGGCGTAGAGGTTCGCGCTCTGTTCTTTGACCGCTCCCATCGGGTGGCCGACGACGATCGCGGAATACTTCGCGCCCCGGCTCATATTCTTGGGGGTGAAGAGGTTGCCCGCGACGTCCATCTTGTAGAGGTTCTTAAAGACGACCTTCTCCATCGTCACCCCGCCGCTCTTGTAGAAGTTGTCCGCGCCGTCCGACATATCCGCCGCGTGGGCCGTCCCGGCCATGGCCGTCATTGCGAGCGCCGCCGTAATTATCATTGCCAATCCGATCATTTTCATAACTTTTTCTCCTTTCAGATTTTGGCTTTCAGCCTTTATTGTTTTTTGTTTTATATTGCTTTTGGATTTTTTACCGTGCTTTGGCGGCCTTTGTCATTTTAAAGGCCAGAAAATCAAGACAGTCGATCTTCCTCTGGTTCTCGTGCAGACCGCGAAGCAGCGCGGTCCGGTGTTCCGCGAGGAGCGCCGCCTGTTCCGCGGTCTTTTCCTCTTCGCCCAGCCGTATAAATTTTTCGATCGCCTCCGAAGGGCAGCCCGCGTCTCTCAGATTCTCTCTGACGGCCTCTTTTTCTCTTTCTCTCACCCCCTCACCTCCTTGCCCCAAATTATATGGGTGGCCTGTGGATATATCAAATGCTTATAATAAATCTATTGCCATGCGTATAAAGCATAGTAAAATATATCCATTACGGGAAGAGGGGCAGGTGTGGTGATGGACCTTAGAGTACTGCAATATTTTCTCGCGATTGCCCGCGAGGGTAACATTACGAAAGCGGCGGAGTCTCTGCACATGACGCAGCCGACGCTCTCGCGCCAGATCAAGGAGCTCGAGACAAATCTTGGCAAGCAGCTGCTGATCCGCGGCAACCGCAGGGTCACGCTGACCGACGAGGGGATGCTGCTGAGGAAGAGGGCGGAGGAGATCGTCTCCCTGCTGGAGAAGACGGAGGGCGAGATAACCGCCTCGGACGAGGTGATAAGCGGAGATATCTTCATCGGCTGCGGCGAGACGGAGGGGATGCGCTTTATGGTCAGGACCGCGAAGCAGATGCGCGACGACTACCCCGACGTCAATTTTCACCTCTTCAGCGGCAACGAGGGGGATATCGCGGAGCGGCTGGATAAGGGGCTGCTTGATTTCGCCCTCTTCATCGGAATGGCCAATCTGGATAAATACGATCATTTTAAGCTGCCGAAAGACGATTTATGGGGCATGCTGATGCGGAAAGACGATCCGCTCGCTGCCCGCGAGAGCATCGCTCCCCGCGACCTTGAGGGAGTTCCAATCCTCTGCCCGAGACAGGTGCTGCTCAATAATGATATGTCGGGCTGGCTCGGCCACGATTTTCGGAAGCTGAACATCGTCGCCTCCTATAACCTTGTCTATAATGTCTCACTGATGGTGGAGGAGGGAATGGGCGCCGCCCTCTGTATCGACGGCCTTATCAACGTCTTTGGGCGCGGCGGGTTATGCTTTCGCCCGCTTGAACCTAGGGTTACGGCTGGGCTTGTCATCGCCTGGAAAAAATATCAGGTATTCTCACGCGCGGCGGAGACGTTCTTAACGCGCCTGCAAAGCGGATTTGCCATAGAAGAGGACCGATAGCAACGAAAAAATAAAAATCAATAGGAGTTGATATTTTGATGGACAGAATGCCGGCAAGTATCTTTAACGACGTCATCGGGCCCGTAATGCGCGGTCCTTCGAGTTCTCATGTCGCTGGCGCGGCGCGGATCGCCGCCGTTGTGCGGCAGTCCGTCGGCGGCGCGCCGATGCGCGCCGTCGTCGACTTTGATGTGAACGGCTCGCTCGCCGCCTCGCACGACGGGCACGGCACGGATATGGGCTTTGTCTGCGGCATGCTTGGCAAGGAGATAACAGAGCCGGATGTGGATCGTTACGCGCGGCTCGCGGAGGCTGCCGGGGTGGAGATCGAATTCAGGATTCTCGACTATGGCGCGGAACACCCCAACAACTACCGCATAGAGGTATGGGGCCGCGGCGGCGAACATCACCGGTGGGAGGGGATATCCGTCGGCGGCGGCATGATAGAGATGCGGCGTTATGACGGTTTTGATATCTCGCTTTGCGGCGACTTTTACGAGGTGCTGGTGAAGCTTCCCCACGGCGGCGCGGCGGCGATGAAGTCCTCGCGGGCCGTTGCGGGTTCCGCTCCGGATTTCGCGCAGGTTCTGGAAAGCGGCGGCGGGTCGCTGCTCTCTCTGAAATATTCAAAGGCCCTGGAGCCGGAGGTGCTGCGCGTCGCCGCCGCCGAACACGGAGCGCTGGATTTTGTTTTGATAGCGCCGATGCTGCCGACGCTTTCGCGCGCGGACTGCGCCGTACCATTCTCGACCGCAGGGGAGATGCTCGCCTATAACGAGGGCCGGGGGCTTGCGATGTGGGAGCTGGCGGCGGAGTACGAAGCCGCGCGCAGCGGCACCGCGAAAGAAGATGTGCTGGAAAAGATGCGCGGACTGGTCTCGATCATGGAGGGAGCCCTTAAAGAGGGGCTTGCCGGTACGGAGTACGCCGACCGGATACTCGGCCCCCAGGCCTATTTGATCGAAGCGGCGTGCAAAGAGGGCGCGCTGATTCCCTGCGACATCCTCAACAACGTCATAAAGTCGGTCACGGCGATCATGGAGACGAAAAGCGCGATGGGCGTCGTCGTCGCGGCGCCGACCGCCGGTTCCTGCGGCTGCCTGCCGGGGACGCTGCTCGGCGCGGGCTTCGCGCTGGGCAAGTCAAGAGAGGAGATCACGCGCGCGATGCTGGCGGCGGGACTCGTCGGCATCTTCATCGCGGAGGGCGCGACATTCGCCGCCGAGGTGGGGGGCTGTCAGGTGGAGTGTGGCGCGGGCTCCGGCATGGCGGCGGCGGGGCTCGTGCAGCTCATGGGAGGCAGCGCGGAGCGGTGCATCGACGCCGCCTCAATGGCGCTGCAGAATATTACCGGCCTCGCCTGTGACCCGGTGGCGAACCGCGTGGAGGTCCCATGTCTCGGCAAGAACGTCATGGGCGGCTCGAACGCCGTCGCCTCGGCGAACATGGCGCTCGCCGGCTATGATAAGGTGATACCGCTTGACGAAACTATCGCCGCGATGTATGACGTCGGTCTCAAACTGCCGCTGGAGCTGCGCTGTACCTTCGGCGGCCTCGGCAAAAGCCCCACGGTGCTGAGATTACTGGAAAAAATGAAAAACAGATAATACCCGGCGCGGTGTAGCACAAAACCACCGCCCGGCCTGAGCCGCGGCATAAAAACCCTGTCCGTTTGGACAGGGCTTTTCACTTAAATCTGCGTTTCAGGTACCTTGGTCTAGCGGTACTCCTTGAAGGCCTCCGCGAGCCTCTTTATGCCCTCTTCCGCCGTCTGCGGGTCTACCTTCGCGAAGGAGATGCGGAAGGCGTCGCGGCCGTTCTTTGCTTCGTCGACGGTGTAGAAGGCGCTTCCCGGGATGATGCCGACCTTCTTCTTTTCCACGGCAAAGCGCGCGAAGGCGGTCATGTCCCCGATCCCCTTCGCCTCTCCCCAGAGGAAGAAGCCGCCCTTCGGATAGTTCGTCTTTATTCCGAGCGGTTTGAGGTGCTTCTCTATCGCCTTCACCATACCGTCGCGGCGCACCCTGTAGGTGTCGCGCAGGAAGCCGACGCGCTCGCTGAAATCGACCGAACTCAGGTAATTGTAAAGGCCGAGCTGGAGTATCGCGGGGCGCGTAAGGCCGGCGCTGATGCGGAAGGCGTTGAGGTGCGGGATTATCGCGTCGGGCACCACCAGCCAGCCGCAGCGCATCCCGGGAGCGACGAGCTTGGAAAAGCTGTTGCTGTGCAGCACGCGGCGGTCGTCGCCGGCAAGGCTGAGGTATGTCGCGGGAGCCTCTTCGTCGTAGCTCAGATAGTGGTATGGGTCGTCCTCAAATATCGGGATGTCGTATTTGGCGGCGATGGCCAGTATCTCTTTGCGGCGCGCCAGCGGCGAGGTGCGTCCGCTCGGATTCTGAAAGTTCGGTATCGTATAAAGGAAGCGGACGCTGCGCGACCGCAGGAGCTTTTCAAACGCTTCGGGGATGATGCCGTCGTCGTCGGCGGGCACGCCGACGCAGTTAGCGCCCTGTTTGCGGAAGGTGAGCAGCGTTTCGGTGAAGGTAGGAGCCTCGACGAGTACGGTGCAGCCAGGGTCAATGAGCGTCTCCGCGACGAGCTCTATCGCCTCGCCCGCGCCGTTGGTCAGCAGGATATTCCTGCTCGTCACCCAGTCGGGGATCATGCCGTCGGCCCGCATACGCTCCGTTATCCACTCCCGTAGCTCCGTGAGGCCGAAATCCTCCTTCGCGTAGGCGAGCAGCGAGGGGTCTTCAAAAATCGTGTTGAAGGCCCTTTTCAGCTCTTCGACGGGATATATGTCCGCCGACGGTTCGCCGGCCGTGAGCGAAATGGCTTTATGCTCGATGCTGAGCTTTATCATGACGCCTATCTCCGACGGGTCAAGTCTCTCTTTCGCCATGGTGCTTAGTTGGTATTTAAATGAAAAGGGTTCCGCCATTTTAATTCCTCCCGAAGGTCAAATATCTTGATGTTATTTTATAATGATAACCCATTTGCCGCGCTTTTTGTAAACACGGCGGGAAATTTGTGAATGTGCGGCGGACGAAAGATGGCGGCGTTTCTCGGCTAATTCCCGTGATAAAGTAAAGGGCCGCGCCAGAAGGCGCGGCCCCCACAGAGGAGAGGTTCTGTAAATCCAAAATCAAGAAAGAGGGAGAGTCTTTCCCGGTGAATGTCGTTTACTGCTTTTTTGCCTCGGTGCGGCTTATGAGATCGGAGTTCTTGCCCGCGCGCAGCACCGAGCTGTCCGTGCAGTGGCCGACCCACTGCTGAAGCTGCCGGGCGAGCGCGATCATCCTGTCGAGGTCGATGCCGGTCTCGATACCCATCTCACCGAGCATGTGGAGCATATCTTCGGAGGCGACGTTGCCGGAGGCTCCGGGGGCGAAGGGGCAGCCTCCGAGTCCCGCGAGCGAGGCGTCATAACGGATGATGCCAGCGTTAAGACCCGCCACCATATTGGCGAGCGCCATGCCGCGCGTATTGTGGAAGTGGAGGAACCAGCGCACCTCGGGGAATTTTTCGCGCATGAAAGAGGCGGTGTCATACACCTGACGCGGGTTGGCCATGCCGGTGGTGTCGGACATCGAAAGCTCCGTTATGCCGAGCTCCATGAATTTTTCCGTTATCTCCACGAGCTTTGTGACGGGGATCTTTCCCTCGAAGGGACAGCCGAAGGCGGTCGATATCGCGCCTGAGACCGCCGCGCCGTTTTCGTGCGCGAAGGCCGTGCACTCTTTGAAGCCCTCGAGCAGCTCCGCGATAGATTTTTTCATGTTTGCCCGCGCGTGCGACTCGCTGGCGGAGAGGGTGAGCTTCACTTTTGTGATGCCGGAGGCGAGCGCGCGCTCCACGCCCTTTTTATTGGCCACGAGGCAGCGGTACTCGACACCCGGCAGACGGCGGATCTTCTTCGCCACTTCGTCGGTGTCGGCCATCTGAGGCACCGCCTTCGGGTGAACGAAGGAACCGACTTCGATGATCGGCACGCCAGCATCTGCCGCGCCCTCGATGAGCGCCACCTTCTGCTCTACGGAGAGCAGCGTTTTTTCGTTCTGAAGGCCGTCGCGCGGCCCGACTTCGCAGAATATCACCTTTTCCGGCCAATTCATTGACATTTTTAATAACACTCCCGTCCATATAAATAGAAATCTCTATAACTCTTACGTTAAATTCATCTGATGCTGCAACTTTACTCTTTAAATTATATTCTGTCAAGTAGTATTTAATTCCATATATTGGAAAATATTATTTCTCTTTGAAATTATAAAAATACTTGACAAAAGCCCTAAGAATAATTATTGTATAGCTG
>NZ_JAJBUX010000105.1 GCF_020860125.1 Cloacibacillus sp.
ATATTATACATTCATTACGGTAAAAGGTATAAGTGTTTATGGTAAAGTCGAGGCCGAAGAACTTGAAAGCGGAGTTATTGACGCCGTAACCCGAACGTGATCATAAAAAATCAAAAATTTTTTATGAAAACTATAAAAAATACTGAAATTTTTTGAGGTTATGGTGTATAATGGAGCCACTGAGAATGAAGCGAGTTTTATATAAAAAATATAGAGACTGCCGTGCGCTTGTGGGTGATAATAGGCGGTCTTACTGTTGCTCTATTTTTTACCCAAAGGCATTTTGTATCCAGTGAAATGTATTTGTCTGTTCCACAACATATAATCTGTGAGAAGGGATTTGAAAGACATGTCACAATCAACACGCAAGATTCTCTTTGAGCTCCACGGCATTCCCAAATTCACCGAAGCCCTGCCCCTCGCCATGCAGCATGTCGTCGCGATGATCATCGGCTGTATAACGCCCGCCATCGTGATAAGCGCGGTGGCGAAGGTCTCTCCCGAAGATACGATGCTTCTGATCCAGGCCTCGCTCGTCACGGCGGCGATCGCCACCTTTATTCAGCTGTATCCGCTAGCGGGGCGCGTCGGCGCGGGAATCCCCGTGGTGATGGGGGTCAGCTTCGCCTATGTGCCTGTTTTGATCGCGATCGGGGCCTCGATGGGGCTCCCCGCCATTCTCGGGGCGCAGATCGTCGGCGGCTTCGCGGCGATCATCGTGGGAATATTCATCCGCAGGCTGCGCCCTCTGTTTCCGCCGCTAGTCTCCGGAACGGTGGTATTTACGATCGGGCTGTCGCTGTATCCGGTCGCCATCCGTTATATGGCCGGAGGCGCCGGCGTCGCCGGTTTCGGCTCCGCGCTCAACTGGGGGGTGGCGCTCTTTACGCTCGCCGCGGTCAGCTTTTTTTCCTTCTTTACCAAAGGATTTACCAAACTTGCCTCCGTTCTGCTCGGCATGGCGGCGGGGGTATATTCTCGCGGCCTGTCTCGGAATGGTCTCCTTTGAGCGGATCATTGAAAGCCAGTGGTTCCAGCTTCCGCAGATAAATCACTTCCGGATAGAGTTCCATACCACGGCGGTGGTCTCGATGGTCATCATGTATATAGTGAACTCCATTCAGGCGATCGGCGACATTTCGGCGACGACGGCGGGCGCGATGGACAGGGAGCCGAGCGACAGCGAGCTTGCGGGAGGCATCATGGGCAACGGTCTTTCCAGCATGCTTTCAGCCTTTATTGGAGGGCTGCCGACGGCCACCTTCAGCCAGAATGTCGGCATCGTCACGATCACCAAAGTGATAAACAAGTTCGTCATCGCGCTGGCGGCGGCGATCATTCTGCTGGCGGGGCTGATCCCGAAATTCGCCGCCCTTCTAACGACAATCCCGCTCGCGGTGCTTGGCGGCGCGACTCTCACCGTCTTTGCCGCGATCACGATGACCGGCATGAAGCTCCTGCTCTCGGCCAAGCTTACGCCGCGCAACAGCGCCGTCGTCGGTATCTCCGTCGCGCTTGGCGTAGGCATCTCGCAGGTGGCGAACGCTCTCGGCGGCCCGGGCATGCCCTCGTGGGTGCAGGAGATATTCGGCTCTTCGTCGGTGATCCTCGCGACGCTGATGGCCGTCATCCTCAACCAGATGATTCCCGACGAGAGGAAATAAAAAACTAGTATCCCGTACGGTTATTACCGGCCGCGCCGCTTTCAGGCGCGGCCGTTTTCTTTTTTGCGGCAAAAAGCGTATTTTGCACGATACCCCTTTTCTGCGATGGCCTTATTATCAATTTTGAGACTAAAGCTATTTCAGAAAAGGGGTGTGCGGAGACGATGAAGAGCTTGCATAAAATGTTTGTCATATGTCGTCTTCTTATAGCCTTCGCAGTTATCTCCTTCGCCTTTCCCTCTGTACTTCTGGCCGGTGGCGCGGAAGATGAGCCGGGGGCGCTCTCCTTCCTCCGCCGCGATTTCTCCGGCGCTCCGCGGTCCCGTTTTGCCGGGATGAGCGGCGGGGCCTTTTTCAGCGAGTATGAACGTCTGCGAAAAGAGCTCGAAGACAGCTACGACGCCTGTTATGTCGGACTTGACGAGGAGGGGCGCCGCGAGCTGTTTGAGAGCGAGGTTTTCTGGGAAAAATACTTCCGCAGCTACGAAAAGAACCTCTGCGGCGTGCTGGACCGGCCGCTGCTGATATATGCGGACGGCGCAAAGGCCCCGGTTATCACTAATGTGTATCGGGAAATCGTTACAGATATACTGAGGTGGCGTATCGACGATTTGAAAAGATGGAAGAATGGACATTATCTCTCTAAACCGGCGGAGAATGCTGAGAATATTGAGCTGAAGCTCGCGGCGGAGCGCCGCCGCTATGCGGTGCTGAGGAGCGACGTCGTGCTGCTCCGATATATCCTCTACCATTACGACAGGAAAAATATGGACAAGATATCCAATCTCTTTGGGGAGAAAAAACTGGAATTTCTTGAAAACAGGATCAGCGACCGGCGCACGCTGCTCTGTGAGCAGCTGGAGATGGTTGAGCGCAGCAATCATGTGCTGGAGATGATCTCGGCGGGGCTGCGCGGCATCGTTCCCGTTGACAGGGGCGGCAAAGAGAGCTGAGTCTCGCCGTATACAGATAAAACTCAAAGGGCTGTCCGCACCGGACGGCCCTTTGTCGCATTCCTGCAATTCTTAAAAAATTTCGCCGCTATTTTATACATCCCCGCCGATAGTACGACGAAGAGACTGAGGCTATCCTTGAAGTTGGTAGTATCAAGCCTTTATAGTGTACATCGCTGATTTTCGATAAATTGACAAATTTGATTATTGCTCATAGACTAACGGAGTCGGTGAAGATATAACTTTGGAACTAACACGGTTGGTATCAGCTGTTTGCCGTACCGATTGGAAATGGAGATGACGCAGTGCGTCGTAAATGGGAACTTACGATCTGTTTTTGTGTTGTTTGTGCCATTGGCATCTTCGCCGCGCTTATCTCCTTAAAGTGGCCTATGAGGGAAAACATAGTCCATAACTACGATGAAAACAATATTCCCTCCATCGAGATCTCATTCTTCGGAAATAAATATGAACCAAAGAATGTTGAGGTGTTGGAGGAGATAATTACCGGTTTTATGCAGGAACGCCCCGACGTGAGCCTCTCGTATGAAAGCCTCAAAGGCGCCGCCTACTACGAAGCGTTGAGAAAAAGGGCGGAAGCCGGCAAAATCAATGACATCTATATGGTCGATCACGATACCTCCCTGGTTTTTACGCGGGAGGGGCTGTTGGCGGATCTCTCCTCCCTGAGCGCCGTCAATGATTTTTCCGACGATATGCTGAGCCAGATGCGCGATGCGGACGGGAAAATTTACTGGGTGCCGACCTCGGTCTCCGCTTTCGGCCTCTATTGCAACATAGATCTGCTGGAGGCTCATCACCAGCGCGTACCGCGCAATCTGCGGGAGTTTGAAGCGGTCTGCTCGTATTTTGTTGGGCAAGGTATCACTCCCATTATCGCCAATAACGATATATCGATTAAGACATTGGTGATCGCCAAAGGTTTTTATCCGCTCTACCGCGGCGGGAAACAGCGCGAGGCCTTTGCCCGCCTCAATCGCGGCGAAGAAAAGCTATGCGCTTACCTGCGTCCCGGGCTTGCTCTGGCGTGCAGATTCTGTGAGCGAGGTTATATCGACGCGTCTAAAGCGCTCAAGACGAAAAAGACCTCCCAGGATCTGCTGGAATACGCCAAGGGGGAGGCCCCTTTCATGCTGACGGGGGCCTGGGCCGCGGAAAGGTTTAAATCAATGGAGCCGGGGTTCTCTTTCACCATCGTGCCATACCCGGTCCTGGACGAGGGGGCTGTGCTTGTGATCAACCCCGACACGAGGCTCGGCGTAAACGCGCGCGGTAAAAACCGCGAGGCGGCGATGGCCTTCGTCGCGTATTTTCTGCAGCCTGACAACCTTCAAAAATTTGACGATAATCAATCATCTTTTTGTCCTCTAAAGAAGGGGCATCCCTCGTCTGTGCGGGAGATAGCGCCGTTGGTGGAGAGTTACCATACTGGTACCGCCGTGATCGGCTCCGACAGCCTGCTTGATTTCCCGATCTGGGAGACGATGACGGAGGCAAGTAAGCGCCTGCTGACAGGGGACGATCTGGAACAAATAATGACCTGGATGGATGCCGCCGTTCTGAAGGAGTGTGCGAAATGAAGCGGAAGAACGGTGTTTTAGTCCAGTGGGCGCTGGTTTTTGCGGTTATTCTGACCGTCTGTATGTACTTCTTTATTGATGAGGTTCACACCCAGCTGTGGCGGCATTCTATCGATACCGTGATGGAGAGTACCCGGCAGGGGGCCAATGCTTTAAGGATACAGCTTAATAAGGATTTTGACTCCATAACGTGGATCGCCGAGTCTATCAGATCGATACGCTTTTCCACCGCGGAGGAATTTGATACGGAGCTTGAACAGCGCTGGGGATTTGGCCCCGGCACCATGGTCTATATGGCGGACGGAAAGGTCTTTCCCCCGCGCGCCAAGCCTGATGAGTGCGTGCTCTCCGTTCTGTCTGCGAAAAATAGCCGCTTGGGAATTATCAATCCCCATATCAGCAGCGTCAGCGGACGGAATGTCTTTGACCTCTTTGTGAAGGTCACCCTCTCAGACGGTTCCAGCTGCCACATCGTAAAGGAGTACGGCGTAGACGAAACCTCCGAGCAGTTCACGCTCTCATTCTTCCACGGCAGCGGTTTTTCCTATCTCGTGGATAAAAAAGGCACGGTGCTGATACGCTCCTCCCATGTCAACAGCAATAAGACGATCAGAAATCTCTTCGACATCCTCAAGATGGATAAAAATTCTCCCGTCTTCGTCTCCAAATTTGAAAAATCCCTGCTTGACGCGCGGACGGGCTGGGCGATCTTCCGTTTGGGCGGCGAGCGGATGGTTTTCTGTTATACACCGCTTAAAGCGTTCTCCGACTGGTATCTGATCTCGATCATCCCGGAGCGTGTCATTACGGCGCAGAGTTCCCAGATACTTTTCAAAGCCATGTCGCTTCTCGCGGCGGTACTCTTAGCCATATTTGCCGTGGTCGCCATCTACCTGCGAGGCGCGCGCAGGAGCGCTCAGCAGATCGAGAGACAGTCGCAGTTTATCAGCCACATCTATAATTCAATACCGGAGGGCATCGCCATCATCACCGCGGAGGCTCCGTACCGTTTCGTTCAGCTGAACAGCGTGGGGCTGGCCCTTCTGGACCGCTCCGGCAATGGTGAAGATGGCCCCTCTGAATTTGGCGAAGCGGTGCATGAGGAAGACCGTAAAGCCACCGTCACCCTGCTTGGCGAGGCGGCCACCAATGGCGGGCGTCACACGCTGCTCTGCCGTTTTTACCGTACGGAGGGCGGCTGTTTCTGGTCATCCTGTATCGTGGAGCGGGCGGTGGATATGGATGGCAGTTCGGTGCTGATCGCTACCTTCAATGATGTAACCGAAGAAAAACTTGCGGAGGAGGAACGCGAGCGCGGGAAGATGATAGAGCGCCGCTCGCTGATCAGCGCCATCTCGATCGCCTATCCTGTTATTATCAGCCTCAATTTGAGCCGTGACGAGCTGAGTTTTATCTACAGCTCGCCTTCGCTTGGCCTTGAGCTGCCTGATGACGGCGGCTGCAGCGGGCTTTTTGAGGCCTGCAGCCTGGCTCTCCACCCTGATTACCGCGGCGAGTTCCGCGAACGTTTTGAGATCGGCCGTCTGCGGGAGCGTCTCGGCGGGAAGCAGGGAGAGGTGTTCATCGAGGCGCTCTTTATGCTGGACGACGGCGCCTACCATTGGCTATCCATACAGGTCATCAGGGTGGAGAATCCCTTCTCCAATGAATGTCTCGCGATCATGCTTGCCAGGGGCGTAGACAGGCAGAAACAGGATGAAGAGCGCAGCCGCCTCGCGCTGCAGACGGCGCTTGCGGCGGCCGAGGAGGCGAACCGCGCCAAGAGCCAGTTCCTATCAAGCATGTCGCACGATATCAGGACGCCGATGAACGCCATCATCGGAATGACGGCGATCGCGGAGGCGCATCTGGACGACCGTGAACGTGTGCGGGATTCGCTGCGGAAGATAGAACTTGCCAGTTCGCACCTGCTGAGTCTTATCAACGACGTGCTTGATATGTCGAAGATCGAGAGCGGCAAGCTGACGCTTAGGGACGATCCCTTCAACATCGCCGAGCTGTTCTCGAATGTTGCGGAGATAGCGGCGCTGCAGGCCGATAGATACGGGCTCTCCTTCAAAGTGAGGCTCCTTCCCCTGAAAAACGAGGAGGTGCGCGGGGACCCTCTGCGGCTGCGTCAGGCGCTGCTGAATGTCGTAAGCAACGCGGTAAAATATACCCCCGCGGGCGGCCGCATCGATCTTGAACTTTGTCAGGAAAGATCACTGCGCGACGGGTGGGGCTGCTATCTCTTCCGCTGCGCGGATACCGGCGTCGGAATGGATGATGATACGCTGAGCCGTCTATTCCTGCGCTTTGAGCGGGGCAGCGACATTGGTACGAGCAAAATAACCGGCACCGGGCTGGGGATGGCGATAACCAAGAATATCGTCGATATGATGGGCGGTACGATCGAGGTCCACAGCGCGCCTGGCGAGGGCTCGGAATTCAATGTCCGCATTTACCTGAGACTGCCTGAAAAAGAGGGGACGGAACTTTATAGCTGGTGGCGCGGGAAGCGCGCGCTTATCATCGAGGCGGAGGAGTTTGACTCCGAGGCGGCGGCTGTGCTGCTCAAAGGTACGGGCTGTGAAACGGAGAGCGTTCATTCGACAGAGGAGGCGGTGAAACGCCTGGCCTCCCGCGAAGAGTTTTCTTTCGTCATCACAGGCGGCAGGGAGGACGAAGATGTCCTGTCCTCCGCCATGAGGGCGGGAGACGTGGTACCGGTTATTGTGGTATGCAGCCGCAGCGCGGATGAGGACAGGATAATCCTCAGGAATGGAAGGGCGGCGGCGTTTGTGACGGAGCCTCTGTACCTTTCGAAGCTTCGCCGCGCGCTGGAGGAGCTGAATCAGGAGACCGCCTCTTCCGCGCTGGACGAGGGCGAAATGTTTTGCGGCAGGAATCTGCTGCTGGTGGAGGACAACGAATTAAATCTGGAGATCGCCAGAGAGCTGCTCAGTATGACCGGCGTTAAAATCGAAGAGGCCCGAAACGGCGAAGAGGCTCTGCGTAAGGTGGCCGCCGCCGCTCCCTATTACTACAGCCTTGTACTGATGGATATACAGATGCCGGTGATGAACGGCTATGAGGCGGCGAAAAGGATACGCGGAATGGAGGCCCGTCCGGATCTGGCGCGGCTTCCCATCATCGCGATGACCGCGAACGCCTTCGCGGAGGACGTGGAAGATGCTTTTCGCGCGGGTATGAACGGCCATATATCCAAGCCTATCGACGTCCAAACTCTTTATGATACGTTAAAAAAGTGGCTGTAAAGCGGCGCGTGTGCGCCGCCTGTGGTCAGAAATTTATTCTCCCGCTTTCGTGACGAGCGATTTGAAGATGTCGGCCTGCACGCGGTCCTCTTCCGCGAGGCATTCGGGATGCCACTGCACGCCGATGGCGTATTTATAGGCGGGGGCCCAGATCGCCTCGATGATGCCGTCCTCCGTACGCGCCGCGGCCTCCGCCTCTTTCGCCAGGCGGCCGACGGCCTGATGGTGCATGGAATTTACCATCATCATATCGCCGCGGTGGTTGGGAAAGAGCCAGGGGGCCGATATTTTCACCTCGTGCACATAGCCTTTCATGACATCGGAGCGGCGGTGGAGGGTCCAGCTCTTGTTGACGTCAGGCAGATTTTGTATGAGCGAACCGCCGAGGACGACGTTCAGAAGCTGGCAGCCGCGGCAGATTCCCAGCAGCGGCCTGTTCTTTTCGAGTGCCTCGCGGCAGAGGCCGACTTCAAAGTGATCGCGGTCGAGGTCGGGCGCGATCGTCCCTTTGTCCTCTTCGCCGTAAAAGGCGGGGGCGATGTCGCTGCCGCCCGCGAAGACGAAGCCGTCGAGCTTCGAGACGAGGGCCTTTATCTCGTGTGGTTCGCGCGTCGCGGTGAGCGGCAGCGGTACGCCGCCCGCGGCGCGCACGCAGGAGATTATCTTTTCTGTAAGCATGGAGAGGAGCCAGAAATAATTGAGCGCCTCTTTGTCCATCCCGGCGAGTTCAACCTCCGCGTAAGCATGTCTGAATGGCGACGTCGGTATCCCGATAAGCGGTCTCATAGATTATTTCAAGGCTCCTTTCATCTGTTTGGTCAAATATAAACGTATATTCCGCCGGTCAGAGGCGCGGCGTGTATGCGGCTATTATCTGGGGCGCATGTTGCGGCCGATGCAGTAATATTCAAAGCCGAGCGCGCGCATTTTTTCCGGGTCGCAGATGTTGCGTCCGTCGAAGACGATTTTGCGCTTCATCAGACCGCCAAGTTTTTCCCAGTCGGCCTCTTTGAACTGCGGCCACTCGGTGACGATCACGGCGCAGTCCGCGCCGGCGAGCAGAGATTCGATGTCCACGGCATACTGAACGTTATCCGGCAGCAGCCTATGCGCCTCATCCATCGCGATAGGGTCGTAGGCGCGGACGGAGGCGCCGCAGTTGAGCAGGCCGCGGATGAGCATGATGGAGGGAGCTTCGCGCATGTCGTTCGTCTGCGGTTTGAAGGCGAGCCCCATGATCGCCGCCTCTATCTCTTCCATGTCCTCGCCGAAGCGTTCGCGCATCATGATCTGAAGCTGCTCCTTCTGCTTGCGGTTCACCTTGCTGACGGCGGAGGCGATCGTCATGTCCAGTCCCTGCCCCTCGCCGATATAGCAGAGCGCCTGGACGTCCTTCGGAAAGCAGGAGCCGCCGTAGCCGCAGCCCGCGTTGAGGAAGTATTCTCCGATGCGGCGGTCCGAGGCCATCCCTTTTTTGACGGAGAGGACGTCGGCCCCTACCTTGTCGCAGAGCTGCGCGATTTCGTTCATGAAGCTGATGCGCGTTGCGAGCATGTGTTCGCCGCGTATTTGGTGATTTCGGCGGAGGCCGGGTCCATAAAGAGTATCTTTTCTTCGCTCACAAATGGACTGTAGAGCTCGCGCATCACCGCGCGCGCCTCGTCGGAGGCGGCGCCAACCACGACGCGGTCGGGGTGCAGGCAGTCTTCGATCGCCATGCCCTCTTTGAGAAACTCGGGGTTTGAGAGTATCTCCAGGTTGATTTTTTCCATGCCGCGCTCGCGCAGATGGTTTTTGATGCGTTTGCAGAGCAGGGTGCCGGTGCCGACGGGAACCGTGGATTTGACGACGATGTAGCAGGAGTGCGAAAGCTCCGAGCCGATGTCGTCGATCGCGGCCAGCACCTGGGCGAGATCAGCCCTCCCGTCGTCCGCCGGCGGGGTGCCGACGGCGATGAAGCAGAGCTGCGTGCCCTCAAGGCCGTCCCTGATCTTGGTGGAGAAGGATAGGCGTCCCTCGCGTTGGTTTCTTTCGATGAGCTCGTCAAGCCCCGGCTCATATATCGGGCTGATCCCCTTTTTGAGTTTGCCTATGCGTTCATCGTCGATATCGATACAGCATACGGTATGGCCCTTTTCCGCGAAGCAGGTGCCGGTGACGAGTCCGACGTAGCCTGTTCCAACAACACAAATTTTCATCTATTTATTTCTCCTCTTAACTCTTGATTGCGAGCATGGTTATCCCCGCGAGAATGAAGGCCATGCCTCCGATCCGCAGGAGCGTGATCTTTTCATGAAAGATAAAAAAGCCGATCGCGAGCAGCAGCAGGTAGACGATGCCGGACATCAGCGGGTAGGCGAGCGTCAGTTCGGCGCGCGAGAGGGCCGCCGCCATAAAGAAGAAGGAGACGCCGAATAGTCCGAGTCCGAGGACGATCCAGGGGTTGAGGGCTATCTTCAGAAAGGCCCCTATAAGGCCGGAGGAGACCATGTCGCTGTCGCCGCCGTAGGCGTGCTTCATGACGGTGCTGCCGAGCGCGTTTGTCGCCACCGAGGCGAGTATGAGGGTGAGCGTTATCTTATCGAGCATCTGTCTGCCGTTGTATGGCGAGCGTCCCCGCGCGTCCCGTGAGCGTCCCCATAACGATCTCGCCGCGCGGAAGGGAGGCCTCGCGCGCGTATTCGCCGAGCGTGCGGAATTCGGTGCCGAGCGCCTTCGCCATGTTGAGGAAGTTTTCAAAGACGGTGAGTTTTGAGATGCCCTCCATCTCCGCGTGGACGGTGAGTACGTTCCATTCTTTGTCCATTCCGTCGAGCCAAGCCTTGGGAATCGTGACGTCGTTGATCCCCGGCAGGCCGTATATCTCGTCCATCG
>NZ_JAJBUX010000106.1 GCF_020860125.1 Cloacibacillus sp.
AGTGGTAGCCGGAAGGTCCGTTCACAAATGTAAATCGGCGTTTATAAGCACGACTAACTTCATGACTGGGGGCTTGGCAATGCTCACCGCACTTTAGTGCGCCTCCGCTTGCCAAGCCCCCAGTCATTTCGTTATTCGCACTTCTAAACGCCGATTTATCTTCGATAGGGGAAAAGAGATAAACAGCGATTTATCTTCGAGAGGGTAAAAGATAAATTATGATTTTGGTTTGGTTTGTCATGCTGGGCTTGACCAGGTATCCAGTGTTGCGGGGTTTGTTTTTCCCGCATTTCGTGAGGCAAACCCGGGGACGCTGGGCTCCGGCTCGGAGGCCGGAGCGACGGGACAGGGGCAGGCGCCGTCAAACAGGTGCTCCATGCGAAGAACCGCGCGCACAAAAAATCAGGCCCGGGGCCGCGGCTCCGGGCCTGACCGTATGGCGGCGTTTCGTTTATTTGGAGACGCTGTCGATAAGGTTCGCTATGTGCCTTTTCATCGTGAGCTCGGCGAGCTCCGGGTCACGCGCCTCGACCGCTTCAAATATCCGGCGGTGCTCGCTGTTGTAGATATGCCCCGCGTCACGGCGTATCTTCTCAAAGACCCGCCCGTACTCCTCTTTCTTGCGCAGCAGCTCGACGATCGCCTCCAGTATCTGATTGTGGCTCGCCGCCGCTAGGGTGCGGTGGAATTCGTTGTCCAGCGCCGATACGGGAGCGCCGCTCTTGGCGAGGCGCTCCTGCTCCTTCACGACGCCGCGAAGCTCCTCGATCTCCGCCGGCGTGGCGTTGAGCGCCGCGAGCCGCGCGACGGTCGTCTCTACCGGCAGACGCGCCTCCAGCAGCTCCAGCAGGTAATTTTTATCGGTGTTCTCAAAGACGTCCAGAAAACCCTCCGTCCATTTGTCGTGCCAGCGCATCTCCTCCAGTTCGCGCAGCCGCCTCTCTCCGTTGGCGGAGATCGTGCGCCCCTGATTACTCCTCTTCTCCGTGTAGCCCTCATAATCCATATCGCGCAGAACGCGGCCTACCGTCGCTTCGGCCATGGAGAAGCCCTTCTTCTCCAGAAAGCGCTGCACCGAACCCGCGCCCGCGGGTTCGTTCGTCTCTTTGAGAAAGAGAAGTATGTTGTATATTACATTGTCGTGTGACTGTACCAAATCAAACACTCCTATATCCTTGATGCGCCCTTTGTCTGAAGGACCGGAAACATCCAACTGTTAATCATCAAAAGTGATGAGTTAAGGATACCCAATATTTCATTTTATTTCAAGTCCATTCAGCCGTTTTCTTCAAGAATTATTTCCATCCTTCGCCTCATTCGACGGCTCACTGAATATTTTAAGCTCGCCGCTCCTCAAAAGTGCTGCCATCGCCGCGGCGATCGCGGGATCGAACTGCCGCCCGGAATTTTTTTCAATTTCGGAGATGATGTATTCGAGGCCGCACGCGGTTTTGTAGGTACGCGCGGTGGCCATAGCGTCAAGCGCGTCCGCGACGCAGATGACGCGCGCGACGAGCGGGATATCCTCGCCTTTAAGCCCTTTGCTGTACCCTGTGCCGTCGTAGCGTTCATGATGATAGGCGGCGCCGTTTTTGATTTCGTCGATTATCGTGATGTTGCTGAGGATATTTCCTCCCTTGACCACGTGCCGCTTCATAATTTCAAACTCTTCGTCCGTCAGCCGCTCCGGCTTGTTGAGGATGCTGTCCGGTATCCCAATCTTGCCGATGTCGTGAAGCAGCGCCGTGTAATAGAGGTTGTCGAGGTATTCTTTGGAAAAGCCCAGCTTCCGGCCAAGCGCGACGGAATATTTCGCGACGCGCGTAGAGTGGCCGCTTGTGTACGGGTCCTTGGCGTCGATGGTATCCGCGATCGCCGCGAAGGCCTGTGCCAGGATCGCGCGCAGCTCCTCCTGACGCCTTTCAAGTTTGAGGCTGCGCCGCCGGTAGTAATAGCGGGTGAGGAGGAATATCAGCGCCGCCAGCGAAAGGAAGAAGAGCACGATCACCACGGGCTCCTCGTAGAAAGCCTTCTCTTTGATTATCGATATCTCAAGCGGCTTCTCGCTCGCGACGCCGTCGCCGTTAAGTCCGCTGAATATGAGCGTGTAGGAGCCACCGGGCAGGTTCGTGTAGCTGATGTTGCTGATATCCTGCTGGTTGCCGGTATTAGTCTCGTCTTCAAAACCTTCGAGACGGTATTCCCCGACGTTGTATCCGGGGTTCGTGAAGCTCAGCACGGCAAGGTCGACGGTGAGTCGTTTCGCCCCGCCAGGCATATCTATCCGTTTAGGGTTTTCGTAAACCGTACCGTCCACGATGATCTTGTTAACCACAAGCTTCGGACGGACGTTGTTCTTTTCAATCCGGTCGGGAACCACGGCGTAGAGGCCACTGGTGCTGCACAGGTAGAAGTTGCCGCGGCCGTCGAAGCTGTTCCATGAGTTTGGCGTCACCGTACTGCCAAGCCCCTCGCGGCGCATGAAGGAGGTCCAGTGCGCCTCCCTGCCCGCGAGCAGCTCTTTCCTGTCCGCCAGGTGTATACCCGTGTCGGCGATCAGCATCAGCCTGCCGCGCGGCCCGTTCTTTATATCAAAAATCCCGCTTGAGACGCGGACCGGGATTTTAAAAGAGCGCGCCTTGCCATCGCGGTCCATAAATGAAATGCCGTTGCCGGCGCTCACCCATATGCCGCCCTCCTCCGCGTCGTAGAGCATGCGGAGTATCACGTCCGCGCCGAGGCCGTCTGCCTTCGTGCAGTTCCTCATCACGCCGCCGCGCGTCACCGAGAAGATGCCGCCGCCGTCCGTGCCCAGATAGAGCGTCCCATCATCGCTCTCGCAGGCGGAGAGTATCGTAAGATTCGTCAGCCCCGATTCGCCGTCAAAGACCCGTATCACCTTCCCGTCGCGTATGATGGCCGCGCCGCTGTTGGTGCCGGCGACGATGTCGCCGTTAGCAAGCTCCATCGAGAGGCGCACCTTGTCGTCCGGCATCCCCTCGGCCCTGCGGTAGTGTTTTAATCCCCCGTCCGGAGAGACGCAGATCAGCCCCAGCTCCGAAAAGGTGCTTATCCATATCCGTCCGCGGGAATCGCGGATGATATTGCGGACGCGCTTTCCGTGAAGCTCTTTCGTCAGTCCGTTTTCATGAAGCCGGAAATCGGCGTCGGCAATGTAAAGCCCGTCGTCTGTGCCGATATAGAGAAGGCCGCCGACGGCAAGGGCGGCGTTAGTCACCGCGTGAGGCAGCTGCAGAGCGAAGTTTACATCCATGAATTTATTCTTCGTGAAGTACAGCAGCCCCTGACATGAGGAGGTGACCCAGAATCCCCCCTCATAGTCCTGAAATATCCTTTCGATAGAGCTGTCGAGCAGCGCCCCCTCGATCAGGCGGAAGTTTAGTTCTTTATCAAAGCGGCCGAGGCCGTTATCGGCGCAGAGCCACAGATAGCCGTCACGGTCTTCGTAAAGGTCGTTTATGCCCTCAAGTCCCGGCGTCGGGATATATTCGATATTACGCGCGGAGCCGTCCGCTCCGAGGGAGAGCATCCCCCCCTCGGAGAGCCCCACGAATATCCGCCCCGAAGAGTGGCGAATAACACACTGCGCGGTGTGGTCCCTGAGCTCCGGCTGGGTTATCCGCCGGCGCAGCTCTCCGTCTTTCAGGACAAAGACCTCCCCCGCGCGCGTCACGCCCCAGATGCCTCCCTCTCCGTCGCATATGAGGTCAAGGACGAAGGCGGTGTCCATATCCCCGAGCGGGATGCGTTCCAGCCCATCCCGCGTCACGCGCCCAACGCCGCTTGCGGAGCCGAAATATATCGTTCCATCGCGCCCCTCGGTGACGGCGCGGATGGTGTTGAAACGTCCCTCGGGGTCTGGGATATGACGGAACTTGCCGCCCTCACCGCGGACAAAGATGCCGTTGTCGTTGGTGCCCACCCACAGCCGTCCGCCGCGGTCCTCATAGAGGGCGGTGGCGCTTTTGGCCGCGAAACCGCTGCGTCCGCCCGCGAAACGCAGGAAATCGGTGCAGTCGTAACGCAGGAGGCCGCTGTAGGAGGCGACCCAGACGTAACCGTCGGCGGTCTGGAATACGTCGTTCGCCTCGTCCGCCCCCAGACCGCTCCCTAAATTGAATAAAGTCTGCTTATATTCGGAAAGGAACACATGATCGGCACAGGCCTGCACCGGTGTCAATAACAGTATAAAAAAGATTGCGGCCATCTGAAAAAATTTTCGCATTCCCGCACCTCGGACAAAAGTATGTTAGGTTCAGACATTATAAGTGTTCGGAGGCATGCAAGTCTATCTAATTCGGGGAAAAACCGGGGCAAACGCATCGATAACGCTCAAAGGCGATAAATGACGATTTATCCACGATGTGGTAAATGATAAATAGTGGTTTATCTTATGCTCTTGTAGCCTCCCTCTCTGAACAGAGGGCGCCTTTAAGGGCAAAGTAAAAAGATAAACTGCAATTTATTATCCGTCCTGCCTATCGAAGCCAGACTGCCATTTGCCCTTGATTTGTCGCACCAACCTCCGAGCCGGTGTCCAACGGCGTCGCCCTGGTTTTCCACGCCTCGTAAGGCAAAAACAAAACCCCACGACGCTGGATGCCGGGTCAAGCCCGGCATCACAAACAAAAACAAAGGTAAATCGGCGTTTATACGCGCGGCTGACTTTGTAACAACGCCAACTATGACGCCGCCGAACAACGCGGGCAGGGGCGTGAGAGATTCATGTTCTCCCCGAAATCTCGCCGGGCGCACATTTGTTTATATCATTATTGCAGGATTCTTTATATAATTAGGATGAATCTATGGAGAGGACGATGTGCCAATGAGACGCGGCTTTTTTACAATTTTTCTGTTCTTATGCCTCCTCTGCGCCCCCGTGCGCGCCGAAGCGGTAAAGCTCTCCATCGAGATACCATCCGTGTACGAGACGGTGCTTGAATCGGGGCGCGACTTTTATGTGGCCGGGCGCATCGACCGCGAGGGGATATCTCCCGCCGAACTGCCCATCGACATCCGCGTGGAGGTGGCGGAGGCCGGACTGATGCGTGACGGCATAAGGATACCGCTGCGCACCGTTGAAAGCCACGTCGACAAAATAAGCGGCCTCACGCCGCGCCGTGATATCTGGTTCCGTTACGAGGGGAAAGCTCCATGGACGAAGCTCTCTCCCGAGGAGCTGATGGCTTCGCCGCCGCCGGATCTCGTCTACCGTCACGGCGACCCGCAGTCCTTCTACGACCCCCGGCTCAAGGCGGCGGTGACGGAAGAGGGTTACGCCGCGCTGATACAGGGCGGCAATACAAAGGATTTTGACAGCGACTATAAAAAGTTATACCAGGACGATCTCGAATGGAAGTATTACCGCGTCACCGTCTACGCGATATCCGGGAGCCGGGTCCTCGCGGAGCGTTATGTCGACGTGATGCTCGGCTCCGTGCCGGACAAGATGCTCGCGCGTTTCTCTCCGCCCGCCCATATGAAAAAGGTGACGGAGTTCGCCGCCGCCAGAGGCTACCGGATATACGGAGACCCATTCCCCGGCTACTGGTTCCGCGGACTTCCCGGGGCCTATGAGATTCCGCTGCGCTGGCGGTTCAACGACGCGCTGGAATATAACTCCGGCAGGATCCACGCCGTGCTCTATAACATACCGGAAAAGCGCAGCGCCTCGCAGGAGGTGGAGTTGGGGCGCATCGCCTTTGAGGGGCGGTTGTTCCGCGGCGACGAGGTATGGTTCTACTGTTACGACACCGGCGAGCCCTCGCTGAAATATGCCGCCTGGGACGGCGAGCATGTGAAGGATGGAAAGATCACAAAGCTCGACGAGGGAGAACGGCTGCGCTTCACGCGCGCGGAGATAGGCGCGCGTCCGGAGAAATATTTCCCCACGCGGAACGCGGGAGAGGTCGATTGGAACGTATACGATTCCGTGGCGGCGGCCCCCGGTCTGCCGGTGACCCTCTACGGGGTGGTGCCGCCGATCCAGCCGCCGCTCTCGGAGGTGGAACAAAATGACGACGGCACCTACACGATCAAAGACCGCATCGCCAGGATACGCTACCGTCTGGAGGAAAAGAGCACGGGCGAGGTGATCCAAAAAGATTTTCCCACCGGCCTCGAACGCTATTATGACCCGCAGGACGAAAAATGGGCCTCACCGTCGATCTATGAGTTCCGCCACACAATAACGGTGCCGGGCGGCGGGAAAAAACGGCTCTACACCGTTACCACCGAGGCCTTCGACAGCCGAGGGGAACCGGTCGGCGGCGCGGAGACGATGTTTTATCTGTGGATACGGCCGGAGAAATAATTCGACGGGGTTGACAATCGCCCCATTCATTACTACAATGTTGCCCATATTTGGAGAAGGAGGAGCAGACATGAGATCTAGTACAGGTTACTTTACCAACAACATGATGATGTGCATGTACACGAAGGGCTCCTCTTGTGATTTACTGGACGCCTAGAGCGCCGCGCGCGTAAAATCATAAGACCGGGCCTTGAGGGCTCGGTCTTTTTTTGTGAAGAAGAAGTTTTATAAAATCAAGATTTTGTGCGAAGGATGGATCTGTATGATCGAAATCAATAATCTGGGGAAATATTTCGGCGACCATAAGGTGCTCTCCGACATCTCCCTTGAGGTGAAGAAGGGCGACGTATTCGGCATCGTCGGCCACTCGGGGGCGGGAAAATCGACGCTCCTGCGCTGTCTGAACGGCCTCGAAAGCTACAGCGAGGGCAGCGTGCGCGTCGGCGGCAAAGAGGTAAAGGAGCTTAACGAAAATGAGCTGAAGCTCCTGCGCCGCGATATGGGGATGATTTTCCAGAATTTCAACCTCATGAACAGAAAGGATGTCTATGAGAACATCCTTTTCCCTCTCAAGGTATGGGGCACCCTTAAAAACGAGGCGACGGCGCGCGCCGACGAGCTGCTCGAACTGGTCGGCCTCACGGGGAAAAAGCATGAGAAGGTGCGCAACCTGAGCGGCGGGCAGAAGCAGCGCGTCGGCATCGCCAGGGCGCTCGCGCTGAACCCCGAGATACTGCTCTGCGACGAGGCCACCTCGGCGCTCGACCCCAAGACGACGATCTCGATCCTCGAACTGCTGATGGATATCAATAAAAAACTCAACGTCACCATCATCGTCGTCACGCACCAGATGGAGGTCGTAAAGATGATCTGCAACAAGGTCATCATCCTCGACGGCGGCGAGATCGTCGCCTCCGGCGAGACCGACAAGCTCTTCCTCGCCCCCGGCGAGGAGCTGCGCAAGCTCATCACGGACGACTACGCCGTCATCCCCTCCGGCACCAACATCCGCCTGATGTTCCCGCGCGAGGTCGCCAACGACAGCATCATCACGAATATGGCGCGCGACCTTGACATCAACTTCTCCATCGTCGGCGGGCGCATCGAAAAGTACCGCGAGACGGTGATGGGCTTCCTCATCATAAACGTCGCCGACGGGGACGTGGCGAATATCGAAAAATGGCTTGGAGAAAACAAGATGTACTGGGAGGTAATGAAAGATGGGCAGTGAGCTTGTAGCGGCGCTTTGGGAAACTATATATATGGTGGTCGTCTCCACCTTCTTCTCGGGGATATTCGGCTCCGGCGTGGCGATCCTGATGATAATCACGGGGCCGAACGGACTGAAGCCCAACAAGGCCGTATACGGCGTGCTCGACGTGGCGGTGAACCTGCTTCGCTCCTTCCCCTTCATCATCCTGCTGATCGCGATCATCCCGCTTACGCGCCTCATCGCCGGTACCTCTATCGGCAGCACCGCCTCGATAGTGCCGCTGACGATCGCGGCGACGCCCTTCGTGGCGCGCCTCATGGAGGGCAGCCTGCTTGAAGTCGACCGCGGCGTCGTGGAGGCGGCGAGATCATTCGGGGCCTCCACCACGCAGATCATCTTCGGCGTGATGATAAAAGAGGCGATGCCCGCGCTAGTCCTCAACTGGGCGATCGTCGCGATAAACCTCCTCGGCTACTCCGCAATGGCGGGCGTCGTCGGCGGGGGCGGACTCGGCGACCTTGCGATAAAGTACGGCTACAACCGTTTCCAGACAGACGTAATGGTATACTCCGTCGCGATCCTCATCGTGATCGTCCAGGTGATCCAGTACGCCGGAAACTATGTCTACGAGAAGATCAGATAACGGAGGTGGTGTCGAATAGAATATGAAATGAGCACCACGCGCCTAAAGCAGGAGCCTGTCCGTTTAGCGGCTGACACATCTAATCAGCGGAATATGCGTTAGTAGTTATTTAGGTAAAACGAACTTAAATAAAAAAATCAAAAGGAGAGTAAAAAAACAATGAAAAAAATCGCACTCGCACTTCTCGTCGCACTCATCATCCCCGCCACCGCCTTCGCCGCCGGCAAAGAGATCAAGGTCGGAGTCACCCCCTTCCCTCACAAGGACCTCATGAACGTCGTCAAAGAGCTCGTCGCAAAGGACGGCTATGACCTTAAGATCGTAGAATTCACCGACTACGTGACACCGAACACCGCGCTCGCCGAAAAGGCCCTCGACGCTAACTTCTTCCAGCACATCCCCTATCTCGAGAACACCAACAAAGAGAGAGGCTACGATCTCGTTTGGGTCGCGAAGATACACATCGAACCGCTTGGACTCTACTCAAAGAAGATCAAGAAGATAGACGAACTCAAGAACGGCGCGCAGATAGCGATCCCCAACGACGCGACGAACTGCGCCCGCGCCCTGCGCCTGCTTGAGAAGAGCGGCCTTATCAAGGTCAAAGCCGGAGAGCTTGTGACGGCGAAGGACATCACCGAGAACCCGAAGAACCTCAAGATCCGCGAACTTGACGCCGCCCAGCTTCCCCGCACCCTTCAGGATGTCGAGGCCGCCGTCATCAACACCAACTTCGCCGGCGAAGCTGGCCTCATCCCCGCCAAAGACGCGATCGTGATCGAGGGCAAAGACTCCCCCTACGCGAACGTCCTCGTAGTGCGCGGCGCGGATAAGGACAGCCCCGCGGTGAAGGCGCTCGTGAAGGCCTCCAACTCCAAAGAGGTCAAAGACTACATCAACAAGAATCTCGTGCCGAAGGGCATCGTCCCCGCGTTCTAAAAACACCAAATCCCCGGCTTAACGCCGAGGCGGAGAATCTAAAGAAAAACCGGCGCCCTCCTATCTGTATTCGGGAGGGCGTCATTCTATCGAACGGGCAGCTGACAAACGATGGCTTGTCTTAACATAGGCGGCCTGTCCGGCCATAGCCGCCTATAAGGTCACCAGTATCGAACCTCCGACCGCCAGCGCGATCCCCGCCCACTGCGAGGGGCGTATCCTCTCCTTATAGACAAACATCGCGAGTATCGAGGCGATTATCGGGTTTGAGGCCCCTATCGGCGTGGCGACGGCGGGAGATACATACTCTAGCGCGCGCGAATAAAACCAGGCGCCGAAACCCAGCGAGCATATCCCCGCCAGCAGGCCGTAGAGCGAATCCCTCTTGAGAAAGGCCCGCCAGGCGTTAAGATCTTTCTTGACCACAAGCACGCGAAAAAACCAAATCAGAAAGGCGAGCGTAAAAAAGGTAACGCCGCGCCCCAGCACGATCGTCGCGGGAGAGAACCCCTCCACAAGCAGCTCTTTATTGAAGACCAGCCCCGCGGCCCAAAAAATACTGGCAAGGAAGGCATAGACGAGGCCGGAGACGGAGAGCTTTCCCTCGTCCTTGTCCGAATGGCAGAGCAAAGCGACGCCGGCGACGACAAAGAGCGTGCCGGTGATTATTGTCAGCGTAAGCGGCGAACCGAAGAAGAGATGCGAGGCAAGCGCGACAAGAATCGGGTAGGAGCTCGCTATCGCCGAACCGCGCGCGACGCCGAGCCGGTGCAGCGCGAAAAATAGAAAGACGTCGCCGATGACGTTATTGCAGAGCACGAGAGCGGCAAAAATCAGCGCCTCAGAGGCTCCCAGCCGCGCCACATCCGCCCCGTGTACGAAAGAGACCAGCCCGACGGCGCAGAGCAGGCCGCCGCAGGAGCGCATCAGCGACATCTCCGATGCGTCCAGCCCCTTTATCCCCCGCAGCAGGAAAGAGGTACTGCCCCAACAAAAACAGGTAACTACACTTAGAAAAATTCCATAAAGCACAATATCACCGGCATATCATAAATTTAATCGGCGCGCGGCCACACAGGCGACTATATTATATAATATCAGAATAAACGCCGCTGTCATTACCCTGGGTGAGGCGGCGAAGCAAAAAGTAAAGAGAGGTACAGCATGAAACTGAAAAAAATAACGATAATCACCGCCTCCGCGGCAATCCTCGTCCTGGCCTTCGCGCTGCAGGCCCTCGCGATGGATTTCAGCGCCGAATTCGTCGAAAAAGACGGTGACTCCGTGCGCAAGGGGAAAATATACATGACGGGGCAAAAATCCCGCTTTGAGATGGAGGGCATGGACGAGATCGAGGTGACACGCGCCGACAAAAAGGTGATGTGGATCATCTTCCCGAAGAAGAGGGTCTACGTGGAGGAGGAATTCTGGGGCGTTATCCCCGGAGATATCGGAGAGACCGGCGCGCCGAAGGACACGGGAGACCTCTCGCGCAAAGACCTCGGCTATGAAATGGTCGACAGCTACCGCCTGAAAAAATTCCTCGTCACCGTCAAATACAACAAAGGCGAGACCCAGGACCAATACTACGAGTGGTACCGCACCGGCTTCCCCATCCCCGTAAAAATGGAATCGATGAATGGTGCCGTCTCCTACGAATATAAGAAGATAAAGACGGCCCCTCAGGACCCCAGCCTCTTCAACGAGCCCAAAGGCTACAAAAAGATCACCATCGACGAACTGGAAAAGCTGGAGGCCGAATGGGCGAAGGATAAAAAGAAATAAGAGATACGACAAAAGGCTAAAAAATACGGAGGCGAAGGGCAATGCCGCTTCGCCTCCGTATTTTTGACATTCCGAGGTCTGCGATATTGAAATAAAGTGAAAAACGGCGGCGCTTATTTCCTGAACAGAAGCATTAAAGCCGACCGTCTGCACCCGTACAGATGGCAGACCCAGGGCAAACACATTAAGTCTATTAACAGAAACATTGAGCAGCCAGCGACGGCTGGGCGGTGGCATTTTTCGCTTTCACATGGCAGTGATAGGCCGCAGTGAACATTTACAGGAGGAAAACCGCGTCATTTTCCTTAATATTTCTAAGGTAATTTACGGCGACCGTTGTGAAAGCGCTAAAAATGACGACGCCCAGCTGGCGTTGGCGGTCGGCTTTTCATGCGCCTGCCCTGCTGGCAGGTCTTTTAGTATTGCGGTTGTACTGACATACGCATATAATAAGAACGCAGGAAAACATTTGAAAGGAGCGATGCACGATGGCGGCTAAATCGGCAAATTTATATGCGCGAATCGAACCGGACGTTAAAGAGCAGGCGGAGGGCATACTTTCCGCGCTCGGAATCCCCGCCTCGAACGCTATCAATATGTTTTACAAACAGATCATTCTTCATAGAGGGCTTCCCTTTGAGGTGAAGATTCCTTCCGCACGTCCAGTGGACATGAGAGCTTTATCCGAAGCGGAGGTAAATGCCGAGCTGGAAAGAGGATATGCCGACGCGAAGGCTGGGCGAACTAAACAGGCAGGCAGAGCATTTGCTGACATCCACAAAGATTATGATCTTTGAAATTGAAATTTCGGCGCAGGCGGATGCCGACCTCCGCGGCGTATACGAATATATCGCTTTTGAACTGCGGTCGCCTGAAAACGCCCGCGGACAGCTTGACCGCCTGGAAAAAAGCATCTTAAGCCTCAGCCAAATGCCGGAACGCTTTCGTGAATATGAGAATGAGCCATGGCACAGCCGTGGGCTACGCGTCATACCTGTCGGCAGCTACTGCGTATTTTACATTCTCAACATAGAAAAAGCCGTCGTCACAATTATCCGAGTCATGTACGGCGGCCGTGATATTGAAGCTCAGCTTAAAAAGAACGCAAAAATATAACCGAATATTTTTCAAAAACAGCTGGAAGAACCGTGCTGTCGGAGCAAACCGCCGGCACCTCGCCCCGCTAAAAGTTAAAATAAGAGATAGCTCTCATCAAATACCGGCTGGCCGTTCTCACTCGCCAGGTTCCTTCGCTCTGACGCCAAGACAGAGGCCGTTTTCCAGCACGTCGCGCCGAAGAGATTCCCAAATACGGAGACATCCGCCGGTATCCTCATCAGACGCCAAGGTCTTAATGCCGGTCCACATTTTATGGTTTATACAGGGCGCTGTTGCCGCCAGACGCGGGAAACCGATATCGTCCAGCGGTTTGCAGGGAAAGAAGCTGTACATGCCGTCTATGGGATTTTGATCGGTGGCGCTTTCATATAAGACATATTCGCCACCTTCCGCGTTACCGTCATTAAGCAGCGGCTCGACCGTGGCCTGCCAGAAGTTTTCCGAGATCGCGCCCTCATCCTTTAATTTCCCCAGCACCTCCCTGCCGTCCCTTCTAGTAAAGGTACAAAGCGGTCGTGAGACGACGAACACCGTGTCGAAACAAAAAAGGCCGTTCACTCTGCTCCCGAAGACGATGACCGACCCCGGCAGCAGATTTCTCAAAAGAGGACTTCTTTTTTGCCGGCAATTTGAATAGAGCATATACCTGCCAAATATATAGGGGTCGGTGTTGATACATCCGGCTATTTCGCCGCAGCTCTGCCGATAGCAGGCCGGTCTTAACGTCTGAATGTACCTTGGGTAGCCATCAACATGAGGCCTGCCGCATAATTTATTGTATTTCAGCTGCTGCTCATATTCACACCAGAACATGATCTGCGCATTTTCTTCCCCTGAAACCAAGCTATCAGTAATATAATCCCCACAGTCCTTAACAAACTTGCGTCCGTGCAGTCGGCATAGCTTTCCATCGGCCTTTTTGATGATCATCTCTTCGGTCTTCTCTCTGCCAGGATGCAGAAACTGAATTGCCAGTCTCTCGCCTTTGTCCATTTGAATCACTCCCTATTGATAAGATAAAAGCTCCCAAACCCGCGGAAAAATGCAAACGGAGGACAGGCGGCCCATCCTCCGTTTGACGTTACTTAATGAACGGCCTTGCTCTTTCTGCGGAAGAAGAGCGGGATGAACGCGGCGAGAACCACCGCGGCGAGGCCGGAATTACAGCCGCCGCCGGAGCTTCCGCCGGAACCGCCCTTCGTCACCGTCACCTTGCAGGTCACGGCAGCGGAACCGTCTGTTACGGTGATATTCGCCTCGCCGGCGCTGATGGCTTTGACCGTTATCTCCGCGCCGGAACCTTCAATCGCCGCCACCTTGTCGTTGCTGCTCTTCCATGTGAGCGTCGCTCCGGGGGCGAAACCGGATGCCTTTAAGGTTTTGGACTTCCCCTCAGCCAATGAGAGCTCAGTCACGGAGAGCGTGAGCCGGTACTGGTTGACTGATAGCACCGCCGGGTCCAATATCTTTCCCTTTGCCTTGTCGAGGTCATACTCGCTGTTATCCGCGACGGCAAAGCTGATGAGATACTCCACGCCCGCCTCCGGCGAAGCGTTCACGTCAACCGCCGCGCCGTCGGCGGTCGTGATCGCAAATTCGCCTGACTCGATCTTTTTCGGCACGCTCTGGAAAGCGAACTTGAGGACCTTACCCGGTATTACCTTGCAGAGCACGATATCTTTGAACTTGTGGGAGGAAAATTCGTCCAGCCTGCCCCTGAACGACGCGAGCGCCGTCTTGCCCGCGGATACGACGGCCTTGAACACCGGTATGGATTTGATCAGGTTCGTGTCGACCGTGCCGTTGACGTCGCTAGAAACCACGGCGGCGGCGAAT
The DNA here is from genome assembly GCF_020860125.1 of Cloacibacillus sp. Taxonomy (NCBI): domain Bacteria; kingdom Thermotogati; phylum Synergistota; class Synergistia; order Synergistales; family Synergistaceae; genus Cloacibacillus; species Cloacibacillus sp. The sequence goes on from NZ_JAJBUX010000106.1 coordinate 13,870, forward strand.
TTCGCCGAAGTCACGACGATGTCGCCGTTAGGCTGTTTTTCAACGAGCGCGGGAATGCCTGCGGGGAGATCGTCGACGCTCTTTACCGTCTCCGGCTTTACCGGTATGACGTTGACGTCGTCCGGCTTAATGGGCGGCTCCTCCGGGTTTACCTTTCTCACAACGATATTGCCTTTGACGATCGCGTCGGGCCCCTTTTCAAGGCTGTTGTTGAGGATCAGCGTCATGCCATCTTCGACGATGAGCGTACCGTCGATCTTCGCGTTGCCGAGAATCGGGTCGCCGGTATCTCCGGTTGGATCTTTCACAATACGCAGAGTACTGCCCTTTTCGACCATGAGCTTAACCGTCTCTTTATCGCCGGCAGCATCCATAAGCTGTGACAATGACCTGTTAAATGTCACATCGCTTTCACCTTTGAAAATTATCTCGTCAAAGTAAAAGGTCCTCGCACCCGTTATTCCCTTGACATTGTCATAAATAAGGCGCGACGTGCCTGCAACTGAATTGTTGTAAAACCCCAGGTTGCCTGGCATATTCTCGTCACGTTCGCGTCCCTGGCCGCTCAGCGCGGTGTTGTTCATAAGTTTTGATATGTCGGTGATATTTTTGAAGGTGATATTGCCGTCTCCCTTTACGTCGTTGGATATCGTCTTATTGGACTTGCGGAAACTTCCCGCACTGATATGCGTCCAGTCATTTTCCGTATCCTGAGGCTTTATCACTTCAAGAGCCGCGTCGCCGCTGATGATGATATCCGTACTGCCAAGCACTTCAGCCGTGGCCCCGGCGCCCCTGATATTTGAACCGCCAAATATACGGCAGATGCCTCTGCCTGTGTAATTCGCGGAAGGTTCGATGAGGATTTTTGTATCGCCGCTGACGACACTGAGAGGACGCATATCAGCATCATCCAAGTCTAAGTTTGAACCGGAAACGCCTCCGCCTGTAACCATGGCATCACTGGGAGCGTTGATATCCCGAATCTCCACATACGTATTCGCTGTATATGCTTTGGCGTTCTGCGAAACGTAGCACCCTGCGTAGGAATTGCCGATGGAACCTTTTTCCAGCAACAACTCACTGCCGCCCTCTACAATACAAAACGCTTTGCCAAAAACCCTTCCACCACCCCTAATATTCGTAGCGCTGGCTTTTTCATGATTGACACGTATATACGTTTTACCCTTAGTCACTATTTTAGCGTCATCCCATGCTTCACTTCCCCCGACTACAAAGCTGATGTCATTATCATCATCGCCCATATTCCACGGCGAATCTATGAGAACAGCCGAATCACCATGGATAGTGTGCGTGTTATTATGACTGACTGAGCTACCGCCAAAAAAGCTGATGTTATCATCCACCTCAGGGTCGAGAATAAATGTCGGCGACTCACCCTTGAGTTCTACCGTAGTACTACCAAGAATATCTCCGCTGCTTTGATCGGAGAGGAAACTGCCGCCGCCATACAGTAAAATCCCGCCGTTGTCCAAGTCGATTATGACGTTTTTATCGCCGATAACAATCAATTTAGTATCTCCAGCGATGTTTCCTGTCATATTGTAGTTGTCTCTGCCGCCGTGAGCGCTGAAATCGCCACTATTACGATCCGATTTTTTAAAATCAAAGTCCCCCGACATAATGAGATCCAGCCTCATTTTTCCGGAAGAATCCTCTTTTCCCCAAATGCCCATCTCCACATTGTCCCAACTGCCATATAACGTTGCCGATTCAACACTGTGAAGCCATTTGTCGTTATCATTTTGCGCCGGTACCGAAATATTTCTTTTAGTACCGTTTTGCAATATTTGTACTCCACCCACTGAAGACGCCACCGCTGAAACAGATGCGGCCAGTAATATGCATAACGCCGCAAAAATCCATGCAGTTCTTTTCATCTACATACCTCCGTTTGGACTAATAAATCCTCGCTTAAACCTCCAACCGCGCCGTACGTTATTGACAAATCTGCTTTTCGCATCACCTGTGCCTTCACAATAATTTTTTAAAATCAACTTGATACAACTGTGTAAAAAAGGCGGACACGCCGCCTGTTTTTCAAAAAAAGACAACAAACAACTTGTTGGATTTTTTCTGTAAAAATCCAAATGACAATGCTATCTTTTTATTGTAATAGCCATATTTTATACTATAAATTTATAGTGTCAAACATATTAATCATTTTATAGATGATTTATTACGATAATATAATCGTTGAAGCCACCACCATAATGAGGTAGCTTTATATGGTGAGGTGAGCATATGGAAACTTTTGGCGCCCGCTTGGGTCGTCTGCGCAGGGAAAAAGGTTTAAAACGTTATGATATCGCAGAGCCGTTAGGGGTGGACGCTGAGACGATCGCGCGTTATGAGAGGGAAGAGCGGGAGCCTAAGGTGAGCGACGCGGTCGCTATCGCCAATATTTTAGGGGTTTCTATAGAATACCTCGCCACCGGCATCGCCTCACCGCTCAAGCATTCCATGTACGCATACAGCGCGGACGACAGGATCGTCGTCCCCGTGCTTTCCAGCAGCGATTCGTATAATATCATCCCCTCAACGGATACAATATCAGTCAGTACTGAACACATTCTCATCCCTAAAACCCTTATCGGTACGATACAGCCGCAAAACCCGCCTTTTGCGTTTATAGCGCGCGACAGGTCTTTTGAAAAATTCGCCGTGCGCGAAGGCAGTTATGTGGTCATCAACCCCGCGGCGCGTGTCGCAAATTTTGATATCGCCCTCGTTTTTTATAAGGGCAAGCTGACGCTGAAGCGTCCGCAGTACACAAAGAGCGGAGCCCTCTATCTCTTTTCCGGCAGCAACAGCGACGCGATCTATGTCCCAGCCGAGGACGCCTCAGACGCCAAGGAGTTCAAAATCGTCGGTAAGGCCGTCGCCTATCAGTTCGAAGAAACGAAAAAAATTTACCATAACATCTAGGAATTTTGTTTGATCTTTCGCAAAGCGGAGGCCTTATTATAATTTAGGGTAAGGCTATTTTATTCATGAAACCGCCGAAGATAACTGCCTTCCGCGTCAGAGTCTATATCGCCGCCGTATAAATTGACCGGCGGCATAATAAAACCGTACCTGATTTTTCGATTTGTAAAAAACACAGATTAGTCAAATCATTTTAGTCTTTCTCTCAGCAGCTGTGATAAGATTAACGAAACAGAAAACATCACCAGGGGAAAGTCAATGTTTAAATACATGATATTAATATCGATAAATCTTCTTTTTTTTGCAGGCCTCTCAAGCTCCGCCGTCACCGCCGAGGCGGAGCTTGGCGAGGTGGTCGTGACCGCCTCGCGAATCGACGAGCGGGCCTTTGACGCGAAGGCCGACGTGAGGGTCATTACGGCGGAGGATATTGAAGAAAACCGTTTCGCGAACATAGCGGAGGCGCTTTCATCGCTGAACGGCGTGACGGTCAACACCTACGGCAACGGCGTCGGCTATGAGAACATGCAGACACTCGAAATCAACGGCTCTTCGCAGATCGTTGTGGTCATTGACGGCATCCGCGCGAATACAAACACCAGCATGTTAAATGTCTTTAACTTCCAGAGCATGCCTAATCTCGACAGCATCGAGCGCATCGAGGTTCTCAGCGGCTCCGCCTCCACCCTCTACGGCGCGGACGCCAAGGGCGGCGTGGTGAATATCATCACCAAGGCACCGGAGAAAAATGTCTTCAAGTTCGGCGCGGAGAACGGCACCTTCGGCTTTCAGGACTACCGCCTCTACGCCGCCGGCGGCGACGGAGATCTTTCATGGAGGCTGAGCGCCAACAAGCGTCGCTCCTCTGACTACAAGGACGGCGACGGGAACAGTTACATCTCCGACGGTGACGCGGATAATATCAGCGCGAAGTTCTGGAAAAAGACGAGCGGGAGAAGCACGCTTTCGCTTGCCTTCGATCATTATGAGTCTGATACGGTGCACACTGGAACCTACTTCCGACAGCAGCACGGTATGAGGCCGCCCGCGAGTTTCTATGAGAAGCAGCAGCGGCTGATCCTCGCCTACCGCACCCAGTTTTCCGAAGACAGCGACAATCTCCTCTCGCTCTACCGCATCAGGAGCGTCTTTAACGGGCAGAATTTCTACACTACGGAGGTTGTGATCGACGGCAAAGCCGACACTACGACATGGGGCTTCTCCGATCAGTACCGTATGAAGTGGCATGAGAAGCACCGGCTCGCGGCTGGCTTTGAATATTCCCACGAAACAATAGACGACTGGGCGGACCTACTGTTCACATACTCCAATGAGAGCTATTACCATTACTCGCTATACGCGGAGGACAGCTGGGACTTCGACGGCCGCTACAGCCTCACGTTCGGCGCGCGCTATTACCGCCATTCGATTGCCGGCGGCAGGCTCTCGCCCTCTGTCACCCTCGGCCTCGCGGCGGACGAGAAGACGAATTTCTACCTCAGCGCCAAGGACTATTTTGTGCCACCCTCACAGTATCAGCTATTCAGCGGCTATGGCAACAGGGACCTTTCGCCGGAGAGCGGCCAGACATACGAATTCGGCGTCAAACACGCGCCGGACAACGACACGGTCATCGACGCCAACCTCTTTTACCGCCGCGGAAAAAATACTATCAGTTACAACAAAGAAATCAAAAAATATGAAAATTTAGATCGTGAAAAGGTCTGGGGCTTCCGCGCAAACGTCACGCGGCAGTTGGACGAACATTTCAAGGCCACCCTCGGCTATGCCTGGATCAGATATAAGAATGTGGACGCGGAGGGAGAGGAGAGCTACAGCAGCAACTATCCCAACGGCGAGATCAAGGTGGGGCTTAATTATAAAAACAGGGACCTCACCGTCGTCCTCTTCGGACGCGGCGTAATGGGGCGTGATGGCTACCTTCGTTATTCCGCTGATACCGGTCTTTTCTACGGGACATATCCGGTCTCATCATTCTGGGTCGTCGATATGGCTGTGAATTATAAAACTTCGGAGCATCTCACGTTCTATCTCAAAATAAACAACATCTTCGATAAATTTTACTGCGATGACGCATTTGGCGTTTACGGACCCGAAGATATCTACGGAGCGCCTGGGCGTAATTTCCGGGTCGGCTTCACCTACGAATTTTAACGGCCTATACGGCGCTGAGCACGGGGCCGGCCGCATTGCCGTGCCACCTACGCTAACCTACAGCGGCGGCGAATATCCTCTAGGAGGGCCGTTTCTTCCGTCCGGCGAATCTCTCCAACGTCTCATAGAGCACCTGCGGCTCCACCGGTTTGGAGAGATGGGCGTCCATGCCGACCTCCAGACTGAGGCGCACGTCCTCGTCGAAGGCGTTGGCGCTCATGGCGATGATGGGAATCTTCTTCGCGTCGCCGCGCTCTTCGGCGCGAATCAGCCGCGTCGCCTCCAGGCCGTCCATCACGGGCATCCTGATATCCATGAGGATGGCGTCGTAGAAACCAGGAGCGGCGGCACGGAATTTATCGAGGGCCTCGCGGCCGTTTTCCGCGATATCGATGATGATATTTTTTCTTTCAAGCAGCTTTTTCGCCACCAAAATGTTGAGTTTATGGTCGTCGGCCAGCAGCACTCTGATACCGGAGAGATCAGCGTCATCCGCCTGCTCTTTCTGCGGCGTCCGCTCATGGGAAAGACGCCGTTCCCCCGTCGCGGCAAGGGGAATTTTCACGGTAAATTCGGTGCCCTTTCCAACGGCGCTTTCGCAGTCCAACGTGCCGCCCATCAGTTCCACAAGCCTCTTCACTATCGACAGTCCCAGCCCGGTACCGCCTGTCGCTCCGCCCTGACGCTCCACGTCAAGTGAAAATGGCTCGAACATCTTTTTCTGGAACTCCGGCGTGATGCCGATACCGTCGTCCTTCACCTTCGCGGTGAGCCACACCCTGCCGCCGTTCCCCTCCGCCGTTTTGAAAGCGAAAAGGACACGCCCCCTCTCCGGCGTGAATTTTACGGCGTTGTTAAGCAGGTTGACCAGTATCTGCTCTATCCTCGTCTTGTCCGCGCTGTAGATTTGGCTCCTGTCGGCGTCTACATCGCAGTCAAAAGTTATGCCCTTAGTCCGCGCCTGCGGCAGGATGATGTTGTTTATCTCGTCAAGCAGCTCCTCGAAGGTGAACTTTACGGGGACGAGCGTCATTATATTACTGTCGATCTTGCTCATATCAAGGGTATCGTTTATGAGTGAAAGAAGGTATTTTCCCGCGTTGTTGATACTATCCAGACTGTGCCGCATCTCTTCCGGATCTCTTTCGCCGCCGGCAAACTCCGAGAGGCCGATGATGGCGTTCATCGGCGTGCGCATATCGTGGCTCATACGCGAGAGGAAGTCGCTCTTCGCGGCATTCGCGCGTTCCAGCACGAGATTGCGTTCCATCTCCCGGTGATGAAAGAACCACAGCAGCAGCCCCGAGGCCGTCAACCCTCCGAAGATCATAAAGATCACGGTCGCCGCCAGCGGATTTTGCCGGGCAAAGAGTACCAGCGAGTTCTTCTCCGAATATGTGAAGCTGTCCAGCGTGATATTATAGAGCTCGTTGTTATCGATCGCCTCAATATACCTGTTAAGCATCGCAAGGAGCGGCAGGTTCTCATCACCGCAGACTACAAAGCCGATATTGGAAAATTTATTCTGGCTGGGGATCACCTTCACGTTAAACCTGTTCTGTGAAACATAAAAGTCCACCGTCCGGCTGTTTCCGATGCCGAAGTCAGCCTCTTTGCGCTCCACCGCCCTGAGGGCCGCTTCGATGTCGTCATAGTATTTTATCTCACACCCGTCGGTCAGCTCGCCGTCCAGCCGCGAGCTGCGCAGGACCGCCATCGTTTTGATTTTTTTATCCCTGTCAAAGTAACCGTCGCTTACAAAGTTCACATCTTCCACGTTGGAGAAGGGCAGGGTGGTGACGCATCCGCCGCCCTTGACTATATCTATGGCAGACTTTATTCCGGCGATCACGGTATATTCTCCCGAGGCGGCCAGCTTCTGGATATCGCCCGTAGGAGGGGCGGAGACAAGCTCCAGCCGTAGCCCGATCGCTTTAGAGAATACCTTCAGCAGCTCCACCGACATACCGCGCAGGACTCCGTCGGAATCCTTAAAAACATAGGGAGCTCCCTTTTCGATGCAGAGCACCTTGACCGCCGCGGCCTTTTTTATATAGGCGCGTTCTTTGTCGTTGATTGAAAATTCGTTGCGCCGCTTTCCAAAATATTTTTCATAAAGGACATTCTGATAATTGGGGAAAGCGGCGGATATCTTCCGCATCCCCTCGTCAAGCTCCTCAAGGATATCGCGGCGCTCGCTGTTTACAACCAGAAAGATGGGCCACGGAGCGAAGCGGGCGACTTCGACAAGCCCCTTGTGGGAATGGATGGAAATATCCATCATCACGTCCGCCCTGTTGTGTTTAAGAGCCGCTATCTGTTCCGCGGTATCGGAGCATTCGACGATCTCATAATCGTAGACGCCGCGCGGCAGGAACATTGCCAGCTCCCGGCGCCTGTATTCCGACAGCTTCAGCGTCGCTATCCGCAGATGGCTGGAGAGAAAATTGTTCAGGTCTTTTTTACGATAGTCGTCTTCCAGCGCGCTGAAGGTGGTGTAAACGGTGCCGTAGGAGGACTTTGGATAGGAAAAACGCTTTTCCAGCCCCGGCCTGTACATGGCGGTGCCGACAATGTCCGCCTCTCCCGAGGAGAGCATACGGAATGATTTATTGACCCGCCTCTCAAATGACGCGTCGTCTATTTTGATGTATTCACATTTCCAGTTATTGAATTCCGCCAGCTTTTCGAGGTAATCATAGTTGTACCCGCCGATCATCCCCTTGTCGTCGAACTCGGAAAAGCCCTCCTGCAGCGGAAAGGCGACACGTACCGTCTTCGCTGCGGCGGACACGGAAACGGCGGGATATAGGATCAAGACAAAGAGTATAAACAAAGTTATTTGCCAGGTTCTTTTATGCAACACTTCGCCTCCGCGGTTTCAAAAGCCGATGCTTCCATTCTAACACAGAGCCACGGCAAAATTAAACAAAACAGCCCCGCCATTATGAGCATTAATAAAAATGGCGCGCCCTGTCTCCCCGTCACCTGTTTATATCAGTTTCCGCGGCCTGCCGACCGGTTTTTTCTTTTCTCCCGTCAGTATTTCGCAGGCATATACCGCGGCGTGTTCGTAGAAGGGAGCCAGTGTCTGGCGGAAGGGATGTTCGCCGCGCCAGAAGGGGAAGTCGTTCATCACGTCGAGCGCGGCGGCGCGGCGGCCCTCCTGCTCCACGCGCTCGCAGGAGAACTCGCCGCCGCGGAACCAGTCTTCGCCGGCAGAGGGCTCTTCGTCGTGGATGACGGAGCTCATCTCCGCCGCCTCCGCTCCCCCCGAAAGCTCGCCCTCAGATACCCACTCGTAGTCCGCGCCGGACTCTTCCGCAAGTTCGCCCTCCTGGGCGTTCTCAAGGGTCAGCAGGTTTATAAGCGACTCTTTATCCAGGCCGCGCAGTTTCAGCAGCAGGAAGGGATCGTCTTCGAGCTCCTCGCCAAGTATCAGGAGAACCGCGATTATATGTTTACAGGGCGAGGCGTCGTCGGGACAGGTGCACTTGAAACGGCGCAGCGCCTCCCGCGTCGGGAACAGCGGCGTCCCCGCCTCCTTGAAGATCGTCTCGATCTCTTCCGGCATCTCCCCCGCCAGCAGCTTCGCGGCCAAAGCGGCGCTCTCCCGGAAACGGAAGAGTATCAGCTCGCGGGCCTCCGATGAGACCGTCTCGAAGCCGAAGCGTATCTGATAGGGCGTCTTACGCGAGCCTTGCACAAAGGCCGTCACCAGCCCCGGCTCCAACTGGATGTTGACGACCTGTCCCTTGCGGGCGTAGCTCTTGCCGCGCGCGAGCCTGCCGGAGTCGATACACCGTTCCATGACCTCGACCCAGCGGCGCGACCACCAGTTCGAGCCGTAGACGTGGCCGCGCGCCGTGCGCGACTTGATCCCGCACTTTGTCTCACGCGGCTTTCTATACTTATAAAATTTTTCTTCGCGTTCAAATGAAGACATCATATGTTGTCCACCGCCTCTCTCTCCAGCGAGAAGAGCTCGTGCAGGTCGCTGTCGCTGAGATCGGAGAGCCAGCTCTCACCGGTGCCGACAAGCATATTGGCAAGTTCCCGCTTCGCCTCGATCAGCGATTCGATCTTTTCCTCCAGCGTGCCTCGGCAGCAGAAATAATGCACCTGTACGTTGTTCTGCTGTCCGATGCGGTATGCGCGGTCGACGGCCTGCTGTTCCACGGCGGGATTCCACCAGCGGTCGAACATGACGACGTGGTTGGCGCGCGTGAGGTTCAGCCCCGTGCCTCCCGCCTTGAGCGAGAGGACGAAGAAGGGAGGTCCCTCTTCCTCCTCCTGGAAGCGCCGCACCATCTCGTCTCGCTTTTCACGCGGCACGCCGCCATGCAGGAAGAGCGCCTCGCGGCCGAAGGTCTCCTGGATGAATTTTTTGAGCAGTTCACCCATTTCGGCATACTGCGTAAAGATAAGCGCGCGGTCTCCCGCGGCAAGCATCTCTTCCGCGATCTCCGCGAGGCGCGCGAGCTTCCCCGAACGGTTGTCGATCTCTGATTTATCCTTCAAATACAGCAGCGGATGGTCGCAGATCTGCTTCAGCGCCGTAATCGCGCCGAGCACGACCCCCTTGCGCCTGATGCCCTCCGTGCCCTCGATCTCGCGTTCAAGCGAGGAGGTGACGGCGCTGTAGAGCGTCGCCTGCTCGCGCGAGAGCGGGCAGAACTCTTTGCTCTCGATCTTCTCCGGCAGGTCGCTGATGATCTCTTTATCGGTCTTCAGGCGGCGCAGGATGAAGGGGGCGGTCATGCGCCGTACCCTGTCCATCGCCTTCTTCTCCCCCGCCTGCACGGGGCGCAGTATCTCGCGCGAGAAACGCGCGCGGTTCGGCATGAGGCCGGGCATGAGAAATTCCATTATCGACCACATGTCGCCGACATGATTCTCCACGGGCGTGCCCGTCAGCGCGATGTGCCAGTCGGCGCGGACAGAACGCGCGGCGCGCGACTGGCAGGTGTCCGGGTTCTTGATATTCTGGGCCTCATCGAGGATTATCCCCGCCCATTCCACCTTTGAAAACAGCGAATTGTCGCGGTAAAGCAGCGAGTATGAGGAGATGACGAGCGTCTCCGCGAGGGCTTCGTCGGTGAATACATTCTTTTTGTTCCGCTTCATGCCGTGGTGTATGAGGGTCTTTGTCCCGGGAATGAAGCGCTCAGTTTCCCGCCGCCAGTTTTCCATAACCGAGGTGGGGCAGATAAGCAGTACGGGGCGGCGCTCACCCACAAGCCGCAGGTTCCTGATGAGGGCCAGGGTCTGCACGGTCTTGCCCAGCCCCATGTCGTCGGCGAGGCAGGCGCCCATTCCAAGCCGCACAAGCCGCGCGAGCCAGGCCAGCCCCTTCGCCTGATAGGGGCGCAGCTGCCCGGCGAAGCCCTCCGGAGCCGCCATCTCTTCAAGCGGTTCCGTACCGAGAAGCAGCGAACGGACGTTAGCGAGCCATGGCGAACCCGTCACCTCTGAGAGCGGCGCGTCCATATGCTCCTGCCGCAGCGAGGAGAGGAGCGCCTCTTTCCGTTCTATCTTGTCGGGAAGTTTTTTAAGCGCCGCCGTGATCTTCTCCACTTCGTCGCGGTAAAGGATCACCCAGCGGCCGCGGATATTGGTGAGCGGAGTCTTGAGCTCCGTGAGCATCACCAGCTCCTCTTCGGTTAGGATATCGTCGCCGAGCGCCACGGACCAATCTACGTCAAGCATGTCGGAGAGCTGCATCCTGCCGCCCGGCGCGAAGGAGTCCTCGTCGTGGAGGTTGGCGCGCACCGAGAGGCGTGGGCGGTCTGATATCTGTCCCCAGGTAGAGGGGAACTGCACCTGTATGCCCTGGTCCATTATCGAGGGCAGATGATTCTGTAAAAAGTCGAATAAATTATCAATCGTAAGATGACACTCGCAGGGATAGGGGACCTCCAGGCTCTCCGCGATGTACGGCACGCGCGTCGCGAGGTGCCCCAGTATCTGCAGCATATAGCGGCGCGGGTTCGTCTGCGTATGCTCGAACCAGCCGCGTTCGGCCTCCGCCGGGCTCCATACGCGCTCCGCCGGTATCACCAGGCTCGGGTCCTGCGTTGACTGGAGGTGCCAAGAGAGGGTCCAGCTCCGTTCCCCCTCGCCGATCGGCTCCTCAAGACGCATAAAGAGACGCCACGGCTGCGCGGTGACGGCCTTCAGCGAGTCGGCCCAGGCGCGAATCTGCGGATAGAGCGAGGCCATCTCCTCGTTCCACTTTATGAGCGGCGCTTTCTGCCAGATCAGCGAGCGCAGCCATATCTCATGTGGATTGCCGGCGTTGACCCGGCGTCCACGGTCCGCCGCGCCCTGCTGTGAAGAGCGAATAAGCATATCGGTCATGGATTCGAGCAGCAGCATCGCGCCCGCGTGCTTTGAGCGCGGAGCCTCAAGAGGTTCACCCGCCGAAAAGGCACAGAGCACCGGCGGCATCGCGGCCGCGAAGGATGAAAATTCGTCCTGGTATTTAGCGAGGATTATCGGTCTCCACTGGGAGACGAAGCTGTCGCCGTGGGGCTCCATATCGGGAATATAGGTCCCGCGCTGTACAAGCACCGCGGCGTATTCCAGCGCGCGGCACATAAATTTCAAATCGTCGGCAAAGAGAAGCCCGGGAAACGAAAGGCGTTCGCCGCTCTCGCGGATTATCCGCAGAAGCTGGGTAAATTCCGTGAAACTGAGGACAAGGGCCTCTACATAATAGGTGACGAGAGCCGGAGGCTCTCCTGAATCGTGGATCTCCCCCAGTATCGGGCTCGAGGGCAGCGGGAACTTTCCGCGCGCCGGCAGCAGCAGCGATACTGTAGGAGCCTCCTCCGCGGGGGCTTTGCGTCCGCCGCGGAGACCGAACGCCCGAAGTGCGGCGCGGAGCTGCGGCGGCTTCGCCCCCCACGGCAGCATGCGGCACCCCTCTTTTTCCCTGCTCCGCAGCCGCCTGTTTTCAAAAGAGCATTCGCCCCACAGATAAATCAGATCTTGTTCAAATGCCGTATGGAGAATTAACATAAAAAAACCTCGTTTACTGCCTTCACAGCCCTAAAAACACAAACGGGGACGACTAAAAAGATGCCGCGCCCTCCGGCATATCATTCGAAACAGCTGCCGCCGATAAACTCCCTCAAAACGGAGAGGTTCGGCACGTCGTCCGAGGGGATTACCGGAACATATTCAAGAAGCGACAAAAGACGCGTCGCCTCGCCATAGACGGGGGACTCCTCCTTCACCGTCTTCAGAAGCGGCGTGACGTAGCCCTTCAGCACCGGCACCTCGTAGGCCAGAGAGGTGTTGAAAAGCGTGTCGGCATATTCCTGATAGGGGAATATGTGGCGGTGCGAGCCGCGCACCACCGAGGGCCACTGCGCAAGAGTCGCCTCTGCGGAGTGACCGCGCGTCCGCGCGTCGCGAACCAGGCGGCGCAGCAGCCGCGTGTCCGTAGTACCGATGCGGTTGTGGAAATCTATATTGGTGCCCGTGAGCGGACAGATGAATATTTTATACTTTTTATCCGCGGGGATGCTCTCCGTGAGCCTTTCGTTGAGGCCGTGGATACCCTCGATGACGAGAAGCTCGTCCGGCGAAAGACGCATCTTGTACCCCTTCGTGCGCTTGCCGGCGATAAAGTCAAATTTTGGGATGTCGACCTCCTCGCCCGCGAGCAGCGCCGCGATCTGTTCGTTGATCAGCTCCAGATCAAGCGCCTCCAGCGCCTCGAAGTCGGGCTTTCCGTCACGGTCAAGCGGCGTGCGCTCTCGGTCCACAAAATAATTGTCAAGTTCAAGCGTCGCCGACTTTATCCCCGAGGAGAGCAGCTGCACGCGCAGACGGCGCGACGAGGTCGTCTTGCCGGAGCTTGAGGGTCCCGCGAGGCAAAGGAGCCTCACCTCGGGGCGCGCCTCGATCCGCGCCGCGGTGTTGCTGAGCAGCTTCGTATGCAGCGCTTCGCAGACCATGATCATATCGCGCGCGCGTCCCTCGGTGACCTGCTGATGGATACCGGCCATCGTGCTTATATCAAGATTCTTGAGCCAGTCGGTATGGCTGTCAATGAGCCGGAAGAGGCGCGGCGATTCGACAAAGGCCATCGTCTTCGTCGGATCGGCGAAGGTCGGCCCGGAGAGGAAAATCCCGCCGCCGTAGCAGCGCAGCTCAAAGGTGGGGGTGATCGCCGCGCAGTCGGCGAGCGCGCCTCCGAAGAAATCATATACGCCGCAGCAGTTGTAAAGGATGACGGGGTCGCTGCCGGTGAACTGGAGCAAATGCTCTTTATCCTCGTATTTCTGCGCGTGCATCATCGCGCGCGCCACGTCTATCGGGAAGATCTCGCGCATTATCGGCTCACACTCCGCCACCATCCGGCGCATCTCCGATTCAAGCTCGCGGCATAAATCCTCCGTGATCTCACCGTCGGGCGATTCATAATAATATGAATAGGACATCGACTGCGTGAGATGGAGGCGTATCCCCTTCAGCCGCGTCGCCGCCGAGGTGAGCAGGAAGGAGAGGGTGCAGATATAGACCTCGATGCCCTCTATGCTGTCCGTCGTGATGAACTCCACAAAAGAATCCATAACGATCTCCCACGACAGCGGCCGCTGCACGCGGTTGACGCGGCAGGCGACGACATTTTTCCTCTTCGGAAAATCTATCTTTTCAAGAGCCTCACGCGCGGTGACCGGCTTCTCAAATATAAGCGGATCTCTGTCCTTAAATTTTATCTCTATGCTCAAGCTGTTTTCCCCCATTTACTGGTGAATTGCCGGACATTAAACTTCATCTAAGCATTTTAACATAATCGAGGCGGAAGTGCACCACCCGCCGCGTTTTTTAATTACTTTCCCCTATTTTTTGTGCAAAACTAAAAAATACATAAATCCCGCATCCCCGAAGGAAATCGGCGTTTAGACGTGTTGGATGCTAAATAACCTGCCCCTGAGTACCGGAGCCGTATTTTAATACGTCGATTGCAAGGCAATGTCCCCGCCACAGGACGGGGACATTTTCAAATTATCAATATTGCCGCAGCATGCGGATGCGCCTGCCGCAGGATTTTATGGCCTTGTTGAGCTAAGTCAGCGGCGCGTATAAACGCCGATTTACGCCGATTTTATTTGATAATGACCTTCTCCATAACTACCTTTTTCAGCGGCCTGTCCATCGAGTCCGTCGGCAGCTTGCCGATCTTCTCTACGACGTCCATCCCCTCCACGACCTGTCCGAAGATCGCGTGCTTACCGTCTAGCCAGGGCGTCGGGACGAGGGTGATGAAGAACTGTGATCCGCCGGTGTTGGGACCGGCGTTGGCCATCGAGAGGATACCGGGCCTGTCGTGCTTGAGCCCCTTACCGAACTCGTCGGGGATCGTGTAACCGGGGCCGCCGGTACCGTTGCCCTTAGGGCAGCCGCCCTGGATCATGAACTGGTCGATGACGCGGTGGAAAGAGAGCCCGTTGTAGTAGCCCTTCTCCGCGAGGTCGACAAAGTTCTTCACCGTCTTGGGGGCAAGGTCGTTGAAGAGTTCAATTTTGAAGGCGCCGTAGTTCGTCTCAAAGGTGGCTACCTGACGTTTCGGCGCGGCCTCGGCGGCGTCGGCCGCCTCCGCCTGCTTCGCCGCGAAGGGGAACATCACCGCCGCGGCGACCATTGCGCTGAGTGCTAATATTTTCATCATCATAATCCTCCGTTTTTCGAGCCGCCGACCATACGCGCCACCCGCTTGACCGGCAGAAAAAGGCGCCGGAACGGGCAAAACGCTCTGATCGGAGGTCCCTTAGTTTTATCTTGGCAATTTTACCATATTTTTATATGAATTTTATTTTTACACGGCACTCCTTAAGGAACCCGACCGGCAGATATGACATCTTCGCCGCGCGCAACCCCGGGTCGTTCATATCCTCTTCGCGGTTGACGATCTCAAGCTCCGGATGAAGCTCGACGATATGCGAAAGGAACTCCTTGTTTATCACCTGATAGGCGGCACCGTACTCGAGGCTCGCCTTCTCATAATGGACGACGAGCATGTCGCCCACGAGCTCCCCGATAGTGTAGGCGACGATCTGGTCCTTTATCTTGACCACGCCTCCGCACAAATTGGGGATGCGGTGCCAGTTCTGCAGTATCTTCTGTATCCCATGGTTCTCCTGCATGAGCCCCGCCGTCGTGCCGCAGTTGTTCACCTGGCACCACGAATACTGGAAGTCCACCACCTCCGGCAGCAGAGCGTCCGTCATCGGCTCATAAACATAATCGTAGTTCTTTCGGAACTGGTTGACGCGGTTGCGTTTTTTCATATATTTATTTCCCGCGAGCGTCGCCAAATCCCGTATGTTGTAGAGGTACTCCCATGTGCCGCGGTCGTCCACCACCTCGACGTCCGCATTTCCGGCAAG
This sequence comes from Cloacibacillus sp., assembly GCF_020860125.1. Lineage (NCBI taxonomy): Bacteria > Thermotogati > Synergistota > Synergistia > Synergistales > Synergistaceae > Cloacibacillus > Cloacibacillus sp. Next base: position 29,397 of record NZ_JAJBUX010000106.1, read on the forward strand.
CTCGGAACACCATATCTCGGCAAGTTTCTCGGGGACAAGGAAAAACTCCATCTCATCTCCGTAGCGCTCGCGCAGTATCCGCGGCCAGTCATCGCGCCGCCAGTTTCCCACCGGCGCGAGATCGGCGAGCCCCACATTGCTCTGGTGCAGCCAATAAAGATCCGTGCTTTCATCATAGGCGAGCTTCGTTCCGAAGTCCGCGCCCAAGCTCCATATCACCGGGAAACAATAGTCCGAGGTGCGCTGTTCGCACATATTCCAGTGTGCGATATATCTTGGCGCCTCTTCCAGCGTTATCTCCTGAAAATTCAAATCCAAGCAAATTACCTCCGAGGTGTTATTTACCTTTCTTGAAATTATTACTCAATACCGTAGATAAGAATATACGTTTTCTACGAAAACTGCCATAGCAAAAAAGCATATATCTGATAAAATTTTGTTAAATACGCGAGAGGCATGCGTGACATTATAACGATTATATTAAGGAAGGCACACATACATGAAAAACGAAGAAAATATTGACGGCGAAAATATAAAGTGTCCCGATATCGTACCCGAAGAGCAGAAGGGCATGACCGAAGAGGAGCTTGAATGGAGCGTAAAAAACCCGCCGCGTCCAAAGGTCCCGAAATATGTCTTTATCGCCCTGGCGCTGATCCTCCTCGTAGCCTTCGGCGGGGGAAGCTGGTGGTACTACAGGAAAAACGTGCTCCCTGAGAAATACTACCTGCGCGCCACGACGCTCATGAAAGACAAGCAGTATGCCAGGGCCGAGGAGCTCTACCGCCGGATAATGAAGATCCGCCCCGAGAGGCGCGACGTCCTCTACAACATCGCCTACTGCAAAGAGGAGACCGGCGAGACGGCGGAGGCGATAAAATATTATGAGGAGCACCTAAAAACCGCCAAAAACGACACCAAGGCGATGACGCGCCTCGGCTGGCTCTATATGAAGGGCGGCGAATATGAGCAGGCGCTTAAGTGGCTCAAGGAGGCGGCCTCCCGCGATAAAAAGAATGACGAGCTCTGGCGGCTCACCGCTGAGGCGGCGGTAAAGGCCGGCGACGGCGAGGAGGCCGGCAAAGCCTGGTCGCACATCGCAACGCTCTGCAAAGAGCCAGACAAGATCATGGCCTGCGGCAAGAAGCTGCTAGCGCTCAAAGATTACCGACGCGCGCTCGACGTATACGCCCTCGCGGCGAAGGCGGCTCCGGACGACAAGCGGCCGCTGCACGGAATGAGCGCCGCCAGGGCGATGCTCGGCCTGCCGACAGAGGCAAAATTCGTCATCAAGCCGGGAGAATCGCTCGGCCTTATAAAGCTGGACGCCTCCAAAGAGGAGGTCAAAGAAGAGATGGGCGGCAGAGCGCCCGACGCCAAGATTTTCGGCCTCGTCGGCGGCAAATCGATGATGGCCGACCACCCCGTCGAGATCTGGCTCTATAACGAGGGCGACCCTCAGCGTGAGCTGCGTGTGATATTCATCTCCGGCAAAGTCAACGAGATAGAGACCGCCTCGCCGCTCTACAAGACGGAAGAGGGGCTCGGCCTGTCAAACTTCCTGCTCGCGAAAAACACCGATAAGATAAAGTGGCGCAAAGAGGCGCGCAACAGCGCGCTGGTATGTCTGGCGAAGGGCGGCGGCCTCACCTTCTTCGCCTCCGGGCTCAACGAGGCGGGCACCGAGGCGAAGTACAAACGCCTGCGCGTGCACCACGGAGAGGTCAGCATCGACAACGTCGACGGCTTTTCGCTTATGAGGCTCGGCAGCAGATAAAAACACAAACCGGCCTATAACGCTTCCGCTTTTTACTGTGCTATACTCTTCCACGACAGGGAAGGATTAAATATATGGGACAGACAGAGCAGGCGCTTGAAGTTTTAAAAAAGGTATTTGGCTACAGCTCCTTCAGAAAGGGGCAGCAGGAAATCATCGAGGCCGTGACCTCGGGCCGCGACGCGCTCGGCATCATGCCGACGGGCGCGGGAAAGTCCCTCTGCTACCAGATCCCCGCGATCCTCGGCGGCGGCACCGCCATCATCATCTCCCCTCTTATATCACTTATGAAAA
>NZ_JAJBUX010000107.1 GCF_020860125.1 Cloacibacillus sp.
GACAGTGAGATATCCACTATACAGGCAAGGTTAGACGAACTGGCGGCGATTCAGTGATAGAACTATCCCAATAGCAAAAAGCCCGGGCGTTATGCTCGGGCTTTTTTGTTCCTTACCATCAAATACTGAAACTCCTAACGAGCCGGAGGTAGGTTAAAGGGAATGAGATCAGAACTAAGGGAGCACGATATCGCTTCAAACTATTAAGTATAATTTGCTTGGATAACGTTTGCCGCAAACTCCGAAACACTCTGGCAGATTCAGTTCGTCAAGCAGTTTCTGCATGGGTGTACATTTATCATTGAAGTTCCTTCTTCTACAAATTTTCTTCTGTGTTTCTTCTGTATAATAAAAAGAATTTTTCCTGTCGCTATACGGAGGTTATTCAAATAATTTGTTCCCAGAGGATATAATATCTGCACCAGATAAACTTGATAAAATTTATCCACTATGCTATGCTACGTACAATACATTATATATAACAGAAAGAGGAGGGGAGTTTCGATGATCATGACGCGGGAGACTGATTACGCGGTTCGTATCTTGCGGGCTTTATCGTGCGGTGAGCGTTTGACGGTGCGTCAGGTTTGCGATTCGGAGCTTGTTCCCGTGCAGTTCGCCTATAAGATTTTAAAGAAGCTTGCCTCCTGCGGTTATGTGGAGATCTTTCGCGGACAGGAGGGCGGCTGTTGCCTGAAGGCTGACCTTAACGAGCTCTCCTTATATGATTTGATGCGCTGTATCAATGAGGATATTTTTGTCAATGCCTGCATGGATTCTGAGTATGAATGTCCATGGCGGCGTTCACACTGCGGCGTATGTCGTTTTCACAGCAGCCTCGAGGGCGTCCAGGGAGAGATTGAGGGTCTGCTGAAGCGTAACTATATCGGAAATATGCTGTAAAACAGAGTCTAATTTTTTTGTGTGTAAAGTGGATAAAAATTATCTAAATACATCCGTAAGGGTGAGGGAGGAATTCTTATGAATCAGTGTTTTGGATGTAATACCTGTAAGAGCGCGGATAAGCCGCTGGAGTCATTTATTCGTTCTCTGCCGCTTGAGATGTCGCACCACCGTGTCGAGGGACAGTCGGTGAAGTGCGGTTTCGGTTTGCAGGGGGTCTGCTGCCGCCTTTGTTCTAACGGCCCATGCCGCGTGACGCCCAAAGCTCCGAAGGGAATCTGCGGCGCGACGGCGGACGTCATCGTTTCCCGCAATTTTTTACGCGCCGTTGCCTCCGGGTCGGGCTGTTATATCCATATTGTCGAAAACACGGCGCTTAATCTTAAGAATACCGCGCTGGCCAAAGGGCTGATCAAGGGAGAGAAGACGCTTGAGCGGCTCTGCGGGATATTCGGCGTCACGGCGGCCGATAAGTACGGCAAGGCGCTTGCCGTCGCCGAGATGGTGCTCGCCGACCTTTATAAGCCGGAGTATGAAAAGATGGCGTTGGTGAAGAAGCTTGCCTATGCGCCGCGTTATGCCAACTGGGAGAAGCTGGGCATTCTTCCCGGCGGCGCGAATGCGGAGATCGTCAAGGGCGTGGTGAAGTGCTCGACGAATCTCAATTCCGACCCGGTGGATATGCTGCTCACTTGTCTAAAACTGGGGATTTCCACGGGGCTTTACGGCCTGACGCTCACGAATCTTTTGAACGACGTGATGCTCGGAGAGCCGGAGATACGTCTGGCGCTGGTCGGTCTTGGCGTGATCGACCCCGACTATATCAATATCATGATTACCGGACACCAGCATTCCTGTTTTTCCTATCTCCAGGACCGTCTCACCGATCCTGACGTCACGGCGAAGGCCATAGCCGCGGGTGCGAAGGGTTTTCGCCTTGTGGGCTGTACCTGCGTGGGGCAAGATCTGCAGCTGCGCGGCGCTCATTATGAGGAGGTATTTGTCGGGCACGCCGGCAATAACTATACCTCGGAGGCGGTGCTCGCGACAGGCGCGATCGACGCGGTGCTCTCGGAGTTCAACTGCACGCTGCCCGGAATCGAGCCGATCTGCGAGGCGCTCAATATAAAGCAGATCTGTCTCGACGACGTGGCGAAGAAGTCAAACGCCGAGTATATGCCCTTTATCTTTGCAAGCCGCGAGAGCGACAGCGGACGCATCATCGACGCCGTCATCGCCTCGTACCGGGCGCGCCGCGGAGAGGTCGCTCTGAATCTTCTGCCGGAGCACGGCAACCAGGACACGCTGACGGGCGTTTCGGAGGTCTCGCTCAAGGATTTTCTCGGCGGCAACTGGAAGCCTCTCATCGACCTCATAGTCTCCGGCGAGATCAAAGGCGTCGCCGGCGTAGTCGGCTGCTCAAATCTTACCTTTGGCGGCCATGACGTACTGACGGTCGAATTGACAAAGGAGCTTATCAAGCGCGACATAATCGTCCTCTCCGCGGGCTGCTCGTCGGGCGGCCTTGAAAACTGCGGGCTGATGTCGCCGGCCGCCGCCGAGCTTGCGGGGCCGAAGCTCAAAGCGATATGCAAAAAACTCGGTATTCCGCCGGTGCTCAACTTTGGCCCCTGCCTCGCGATCGGGCGGCTTGAGATCGTGGCGACGGAGCTTGCGGCGGCGATAGGCATCGACCTGCCGCAGATGCCGCTCGTCCTCTCCGCGCCGCAGTGGCTGGAGGAGCAGGCGCTTGCAGACGGAGCCTTCGGGCTTGCGCTCGGACTGCCGCTCCATCTTGGCGAGGCGCCCTTCATCACCGGCAGCAAGGTTGTGGTGGATGTGCTTACAGAGCAGATGAAATCTCTTACGGGAGGGCAGGTTATCATCGATCCCGACGCAGTGTCGGCGGCGGACAAGCTTGAGGGAATCATACTCGAGAAGCGGGCCGCGCTGGGGATCTGAGATGGAAAGGAGCGTGCGGCTATGAAACGTATCTTTATTGACGCCGATAAGTGCGACGGGTGCATGAACTGTTCTCTTGCGTGTATGAACGCCCACCGCAGGGACGGGATAGATAACATCTATTCCCTTGATTTGAACGACCCTGAGAATGAGAGCCGCAATTTTATTCTGCAGGACGGTGAGAAGCATTACCGCCCGCTCTTCTGCCGCCACTGCGACGAGCCTATGTGTGTCGTGAGCTGCATGAGCGGCGCGATGCGCAAGAATCCCGAGACTGGGCTTGTCGAGTATGACGAGGCTAAGTGCGGCGCCTGCTATATGTGCGTCATGAACTGCCCTTACGGCGTGCCGAAACCGGATACCGCGACGCGCAGCGTTGTGATAAAGTGTGACTTCTGCGCCGGTAAGGATGAGGGGCCGAGCTGTGTGCGGGCCTGCCCTAAAGAGGCAATCTACCTTAAGGAGGTGGAGTAGATGAGACATCTTGTCATCGGAGCTTCCGCCGCCGGTATTCCCGCGGCGAGAAAGATCCGCGAACTGCGCCCGGACGATGAAATCACGGTAGTGGCGAAGGACGCCGCCGTTCACTCGCGCTGTATGCTCCACCATTTTCTTGGCGGACGGAAGAGCGCGGAGGAGATAAATTTTGCGGGCGCGGATTTTTTTGAGAAGAACAATATCCGCTTCATTGCGGAGGAGGAGATAACGTCCGTCCTTCCGGCGGAGAACTGCGCCGTCGGCAGGAAATCGGGCAAACTGCCCTATGACGCTCTGCTGATAACCACGGGGGCGCGTTTCTTCATCCCGCCGATCCCCGGCTTCCGGGAGGCGAAGAACGTCTATGGCCTGCGCGACCTCTCGGACGCGCAGAAGATAAAGGATGCCGCGCGCGGCGCGAAGGAATGCGTCATCGTCGGCTCTGGCCTCGTCGGCCTTGACGCCGCCTACGCCCTCTGCGAACTTGGTATCAAGTGCCGGGTCGTCGAGATGGAGGACCGCATCTGCCCGCTTCAGCTCGACGCCGTGGCCGCCGCCCCCTATCAGCGGCTCTTTGAGGAGGTCGGCTGTGAATTTTTTCTCGCGAAAAAGGCAGCCGGCTCCGAGGTGGATGATGGGGGCAGGATGCGCGTAGTGCTGCTTGAGAGCGGCGAACGGCTGCCTGCCGATTTTGTGATCGTTACGGCGGGAGTGCGCCCCAACATCGAATTTCTTGAGGGCAGCGGCGTCGTCACCGACCGCTGTGTGAAGGTCGACGACTATATGCGCACGAACATCGCCAACATATGGGCCGCGGGAGACGTCGCCGGGCTCTCTGGCATCTGGCCCAACGCCGCGCTGCAGGGGGAGACGGCGGCGCGCAATATCTGCGGCGGGGCGGTGAAGTATGCCGACCGCTACGCAATGAAAAATACGATGAATTTCTTTGGCCTGATGACGCTTTCGCTGGGGCCCAACACGGCGGAGGCTGGCGACGATGTGCTGGTCAGCGAATGGCGCCGTGGGTATACAAAGGCGGTCATACGCGGCGGCAGGCTTGCCCACCTTACGATGCAGGGCGATATTTCAAACACTGGATTCTGGCAGGAGCTTGTCAAGCGCGGCGTTAAGGTGAAGGACTCAGACAAGCCCCTGCACCGCCTGAGCTACGCGGACTTCTGGCACTATGACGAAGCGGACGGAGAGTACCGCTGGGATTAAAGATCTGTCGCTGGAGGTGCTGTCATCGTGAGGCCGGCATCTTCAATGCATCGGTTTGCGCCTCCGCTCCCATATGGAGGGACAGCGTTAGCGGTATCTCGGACAAAATAATTATGCTGAACCAGTTTGGCGCTCTTTGATCGTCAGCTAAATGCTATTGATGTTTGCTTTTTTTTGAAAAAGTGCTACAATTTAAGAGCTAATTCAGGAGAAATGACTGGAAGAGTGGGGTGTGCCCACTCTTCTTTTGTTACGGGAGGTGTTCTTTTTGAACCGGGAAAAATACAGCGAAATACACGGCGCCCTCTACCAGCGCGCCGAATCGCTCGGATATGAGTGCGCCGGCTTTGAGATAGTCTCGGAGGCGGGCATGGATATCCTCCGCCTGTACCTGGAAATGCCTGGCGGCATAGATATAGAGGACTGCGAGCGTGTCTCACGGGAGGTCAGCGAATACCTCGACACGATAGAGAGCGACCTGCCGGAAAGGTATTTTCTGGAGATCAGCTCTCCCGGCCTTGAGCGTCCGCTCTTCGTCATTGAGGATTATCGGCGCTTTGAAGGTAAAGAGGCGCAGATATATCTGAAAAAGGGAGGCCGCACGCTGAAGGGAGCACTTTCGGGAACTACGCCGGATGATGAGGTGATCATCACAACCTCCGAGGGAGAGCGGCGCATCTCGTTCGACGATATAAAACGGGCTCATCTAATCTATATTCCGCAGACGGGCCAGAAAAAAACCTTTAAAAAGATACCGAAAAAGAAAAAATAAACCGTTACCACGAAGGGAGTCGAATTGGAAAAATGCAGCTTGGAAAAGATTTTAAAAAGGTTCTCCGGCAGATAGAGGAGGAGAAGGGGCTCTCGGAGGAGACTATAGTCTCCAGCCTCGAGGCGGCGATGATCTCCGCCTATAAGAAATTTAAGGGCGGAAATCAGCACACCGAAGTCTACATAGATGTCGAAAATGGTGAATTCTCTCTTTACGAGGTATACGAGATCGTGGAAGAGGTGGTCAACCCCGACGCGGAGATGACCCTTGAAGAGGCAGAGCGCCGCGGATACAAGGAGCTCGAGGTCGGCGACATCATTCGCACCGAGGTGCTGCCGGAGGATTTCGGACGTATCGCGGCACAGACGGCGCGGCAGGTCATCATCCAGAAGCTCAAGGACGCCGAACGCCAGGTGGTATACGAACAGTTCTCCGACAAAATCGGGAATATCGTCACCGGCTCGATATTCAAAGCGGAGGGCGACCAGATACTCGTCCGTCTCAACGACAAGATGGAGGCGATCATGCCGAAGGAGGAGCGTATCCTCGGAGAAAAGTATATCCCCGGCAGCCGCTTGAAGTTTTATCTTCTCGACGTGCGCCAGACGACGCGCGGCCCGCGCATCATCGTTTCGCGTACCCATCCCGGACTTCTGCGCCGCCTGCTGGAGCTCGAGGTGCCTGAGATACAGGACGGCGTCGTTGAGATCCGCAACATCGTCCGTGAGGCGGGCACCCGCGCGAAGATTGCCGTGGCGAGCCTTGACGTCAACGTCGAACCGCTCGGCGCCTGTGTCGGCAAACAGGGCGGGCGTATTAAATCTATAAGCAGCGAGCTTAACGGCGAGAGGATCGATATCATCGTCTTTAATAACGATCCGCTCAAATATATAGTGAACGCGCTCTCTCCCGCGAAGGTCGTGCGGATAGAGCCGCTTCTTGACCAGGACCGTTCCGTCATCGCCTATGTCCGCTCCGACCAGCTCTCGCTCGCCATCGGCAAGGCGGGGCAGAACGTGCGTCTCGCGGCGCGCCTCACCGGCTGGAAGATCGACACTAAGGTCAAGGAAGAAGAGAAGCTGCCGACGATGAAGGATCTCTTCATGGATCTCTCCGAGATAATCGACGAGGATAATAAATAGGAGCGCCCCTATGGATAGGCAGAGTTCTCAGCCAGTGCTGAAAAAACAGAGGCCGCGGACCTGCGTCGGCTGCGGGGAGGAATCCCCGAAGCGTATCCTGCTGCGCGTTATCAGGACGCCAGAGGGAGAGGTGCGCTATGATCCTACGGGAAAGGCCAACGGCCGCGGCGCGTACGTCTGTGCCCGGCGTTCCTGTGTGGAGGCCGCGAAGAAGAAAAAATCCTTCTCGCGGGCGCTGAAGACAGAGGTCCCCGAGATCCTTTACACCGAGCTGCTGGAAAAATGCGGCGAAGAAGAGGCGGGCTAGGATGGGCGCTCCGGCATTGAGGGCGCTCAGTATGCTCAGCCTCGCGCGGCGGGCCCAGGAGCTGCTGATAGGCCAGGATAAGATATTTGAGGCGCTGCGCGGAGGGAAGAAGCTTGTGGTATTCGTGACGGAGGACTGCTCCGAAAACGTGCTTCGCAAGCTGCATTCTGCGGAAGAGCGCGGCGATTTGAATATATTCATATTAAAAGATACCGGAAGAGAGCTTCTTGGAAGACATCTGGGGATAAACGCCGCGCAGGCCGCGGCGCTTCCTGGGGGAAGCGGCTTTTCCGAAAAAATAGTTTCATTATTGAATGAAGACAGGAGTGATGCGGATGAGTAAAATCAGAGTATATGATCTTGCGAAGATGCTGGAAAAAAGCAACACGGAGATGGTGGAGATACTGAAAAAGCTCGGAGTCAGTATTAAATCGCATATGAGTTCGATAGACGAGGGGCTTATCCCGATGGTGGAGGAATCCCTTAAAGAGGAGAAAGAGGCCGCTACGCAGCAGGCAATAGAGGAAATATCGACCTACCCGACGGTGAATGTGCCTGAGGGAGCCTCTGTCTCAGACATCGCGGTGCTGATCGGTGAAAAGGCCGGCAGCGCGGTCAAGGCCCTGATGATCGAAGGGCTCATGATGCCGGCTACGACGCGGGCCGATGAAAAGGTGCTCCAAGTACTTGGCAAGACCTACAAGAGAAACTTCGTATTTGGCAAAGAGCCCGAAAAGACGGCGGAGCCCGAAACGGCGCCTGCCGCGCCTGCGGAAAAAGAACCGGCGCCTTCCGCGCAGCCGCTGTGTCCTCAGCCTGTCGCTAAAAAGGCGAAGGGCAAGGAAAAATCAAAGAAAAAACATAGCGGTACAGGGGAGGCGGAAACACGCCCGCCGATAATCACCGTCATGGGGCACGTCGACCATGGAAAGACGACGCTGCTTGACAATATCAGAAAGACCCATGTCACCGAAAAGGAGGCGGGCGGCATTACGCAGCACATTGGAGCCTCCCGCGTCGAATATAACGGCAACACGCTCGTATTCCTCGACACGCCGGGCCACGAAGCGTTCACCTCGATGCGCGCGCGCGGCGCTCAGGTCACGGATATCGTGATCCTCGTGGTCGCAGCTGACGACGGCATCAAGCCGCAGACGATCGAGGCGCTCAACCACGCGAAGGCGGCGGGGGTTCCCATCGTCGTCGCCGTAAATAAGATGGACAAGCCGGAGGCGAAACCCGAGAGGGTCCGCCAGCAGCTCTCAGACTATGGACTCGTTCCCGAAGAATGGGGCGGCGACACTATCATGGTGGACGTGGCTGCCAAACAGGGGCTTCACGTCGACGAGCTTCTCGAAATGCTGCTCATCGTCGCTGAAATGCAGGAGCTCAAGGCCGACCCGAAGGCCGCGCCTACGGGCACCGTCATCGAGGCGAACCTTGACAAGGGCAAGGGGCCCGTGGCCACAGTCATCGTCCAGGAGGGTACGCTGCACCGCGGCGACATCATCCACACCGGTACGGCGTGGGGCAAGATCCGCGCGATGATCGACGATAAGGGCAACAACGTGAACTCAGCCGGCCCCAGCATGCCGGTCGAGATCCTGGGGCTGGAAAACGTACCTCAGCCGGGAGAGAAGTTCACCACGCTCTCCACGGAGCGCGAGGCGCGCGACCTCATCTCGCAGAGCGAATTTGAGCGCCGCGAGACGGACCAGGGCAAGGCGAAGCGCCTTACGCTCGAAGAGCTCTACGAAAAGATGCAGACTGAGGAGATTCCGCAGCTGCGCATAGTCCTCAAGACGGATGTGCAGGGCTCGCTGGAAGCCTTCCATTCCTCTCTGATGAAGATGAGCACGAACGCGGTCTCCGTGAACATCGTGCACGAGGGCGTAGGCCGCATCTCCGAATCGGACGTCATGCTCGCCTCCGCCTCCAACGCCATCATCATCGGCTTTAACGTCCGTCCTGACAGCAACGCGAAGAAGATCGCTGAAAACGAGGGCGTCCAGATACGCCTCTATCAGGTCATCTACGACATGCTGGACGACGTAAAAGCCGCTATGGAGGGTATGCTGGCCCCCGAACTGCGCGAGCACACCCTTGGCCTGGCGGAGATACGCGAAATATTCCGTGTGCCGAAGATCGGCAACATCGCTGGATGCCGTATCACCGAGGGACTTATGCGCAGAAGCGCGAAGGTGCGCCTAATCCGTGACGGCGTCGTATTCTGGAACGGCGAACTGTCGAGCCTCAAGCACTTCAAGGACGACGTGCGCGAGATCAAGGCGGGCAACGAGTGCGGCCTAAGCTTTGAGAAATTCCAGGACTTTAAGGTCGGCGACGTCATCGAGGCCTACGAGATACTTAAAGAGAAAAAGACTCTGGAGTAAGTTAAATATATAAGCCTGCCGCCTCCTCCGTACAAAGCGGCCGCGCCAGCGCGGCGGATTTATTCCGCCGCCTTCGCGGTTCGGCATTATGCGGCGGGCGGCGGCAGGCAGAAGATACCTTTTAAGACTGCCAAAGGCATGCTGTAATTGGAGTGAAGATAAAATGTCCTTTTGGATAGCTGCGGCGCAGCTTTCACTGAGGCTTCCCTTTGCGGGCAGCCTCAAAGACCGCAGACATGTGGTGCGCTCTCTCACCGACGGGGTGCACGGTCGTTTTGCTATCTCCGCCTCAGACCTTGGGCCGGACGGATGTCATAACGTTGCCGAGCTGGGGTTCGCGGCGGCGGGTTCTTCCCCCGCGGAGCTTGACGAGAGAATGGGCAACCTTGAAAAATATCTGTATCAGAGGGAAGAAGAGGGAGAATTCGAGATAACCGGATTCTCGCTGGAGGTGTTCAATTATGGCGACCTATCGAATTGACAGGATAAACAAAGAATTTCTGCGTCTCATCTCCGAGATGCTCCAGACGCGGATAAAAAGGGCGGAGGCGGCGGAAGCCGTACTCACGAAGGTCTCCGTGTCGCGTGACCTGAGCTACGCAAAGGTTTTTTATACCCTTATAAAAGAAGAAAACCGCGAAAAGGTCCAGGCCGTGCTTGACTCGGCGGCGGGTCCCCTCCGTTCTATGCTCGGCAAGGAGATGCATCTGCGCACGATCCCCGAGCTGCACTTCTGCTATGACGACTCGGAAAACAGGGCGCGCGCGATGGACGAGCTGCTTGATAAAGTGGCTGAGCTTGACGCGCGGAAGAGGGCCGAAAGGGACGCTCGGCAGTGACGGCGGAGAATAACGGCCTCTTCAACGAGGTGCTCGAAAAGCTGAAAAAGCATAAATCGTGGGTGATCCTCTGCCACGAAAACCCGGACGGAGACACACTTGGCAGCGCCTTTGCGCTCTATTCCCTGGGAAAGAGGGAGGGCAAATCCGTTATGATCGTCTCCCCCGACAGTCTGCCGGATACCTTTTCCTTCTTTCCGCATGCGGCGGAGCTGCGCGTAACCAAAAGCCTCCCTGCCGAAGAGGTGCGGAACGCGCTGCTGGCCGCCGTTGACATCAGCACGGAAAAACGCGCGCAGTCCAACATGCCGGAGCTGCTGTCGGCCTGCGCCGACTCCGTCAACATCGACCACCACGGCGACAACACGATGTTCGCCGCGACGAATCTCGTTGTGCCAAGTGCTTCCGCCACCGCGGAAATAATTACCGCGCTGCTTTCGGCCTACGGCAAAGGTATCACCGAGGGGGAAGCCTCCGCGCTCTACACGTCGCTGGTGACCGATAACGG
>NZ_JAJBUX010000108.1 GCF_020860125.1 Cloacibacillus sp.
GTCCGTTCGGAAATTCCAGTCTCAGTTCCAGCGCCTTACCTGATGCGTCATGCATAACTGTCAGCTCCATTCTTTTTATTGATATTTCACAAAATTATTCCTTGACGTAAATGATTTTCAGACTATACTTATTGTAGCGCAAAGATTTAGGATTGAAAAGTATTAAAGTGCGAAAGCATCATATTTTCATCAAATTTTCAAAAGTTTTATTCATTACTGATAATTATAACACAAAATGGGAAATATTTGAGACAAAAATTAATTTTCTAAGGAGGAGTTTGACAATGACAACAGTACATCTGGACGGAAAATCGCTGACCCTGCAGGACGTCGTGAACGTTGCCCGTAAAGGCTACAAGGTGGAGATCGCACCCGAGGCCAAGGAACAGATCAAAGAATGCGCGGCATCCGTAAGCGAATGGGTGAAGGAGGGCCGCGTCGTCTACGGCATCACTACCGGCTTCGGAGACCTCGCATCGGTGGTCATCCCCCGCGATAAAGGACGCCAGCTCCAGGAGAACCTTCTTCTGAGTCACGCCTGCGGCTACGGCGAGCCGTACCCCGAAGACGTCGTCCGCGCCATCATGCTTCTCCGCATCAATACTCTCACCCGCGGCTTCTCGGGCATCAGCCTTGAGACGCTGCAGCAGATGGTCGACTATCTGAACCTCGGCATCCATCCCGTCGTCCCCACCCAGGGCTCCGTCGGCGCGAGCGGCGACCTCTGCCCCCTCTCGCATGTGGCGATCTCACTCATCGGACATGGCGATGTGATCTATAAAGGACAGAAGATGTCCGCCTCCGAGGTGCTCGCCAAGGTCGGCATGAAGCCCGTCGAGCTTCAGCCGAAGGAGGGACTTGCCCTCAACAACGGTACGACGGTCATGAACGCCGTGGCGGCGCTCTGCATCGTCGACGCGATGAATATGATGAAGAACGCCGACGTCGCCGCCTCAATGTCGGCTGAGGCGCTCCACGCCGTTCCCTACGCCTTTGACAGGCGCACGCACGACCTTCGCCCCCAGGTTGGTCAGGGCGTCGTCGCGGAAAATATCCGCCGTCTCATCGAGGGCAGCGAGATAATAGAGGCCTTCAAAAAGGACCGCGTACAGGACGCCTATTCGCTGCGCTGCCTGCCGCAGGTGCACGGCGCGAGCCGCGACGCCATCGGATATGTGAAGGAAAAGGTCGAAATAGAGATCAACTCCGTTACCGACAACCCCATCATCTTCCATAAGGACGGCGACGCGATCAGCGGCGGCAACTTCCACGGACAGCCGATGGCTATGGCGATGGATTTCTTCGGTATCGCCGCCGCCGAGTTCGCCAGCATCTCCGAGCGCCGCGTCGCGCGTCTCGTGGACCACAAGCTCTCCGATCTGCCCCCGTTCCTTGTCTCCGACAGCGGCGTCAACAGCGGTTTCATGATCCCGCAGTACACGGCGGCGGCGATCGTATCGGAGAACAAGGTCCTCGCCCACCCCTCGGTCGTCGACTCGATACCGACCTCCGCGAACCAGGAAGACCATGTTTCGATGGGCGGATACAGCGCTCGCAAGGGCCGCCAGATCCTCGACAACACCAACCGCGTCATTGCCGTCGAGATGGTGAACGCCGCGCAGGGCATGGATTTCCGCGCGCCTCTGAAGCCCGGCAAGGGTTCCGGGGCGGCCTTCAAGGAATTCCGCAAGCACGTTCCCTTCTATGAAAAGGACCAGTTCATGCAGCCGCTGCTTCTGAAGTCGCTGGAGCTGGTGGAAAACGGCACGGTCGTCAAGGCAGTGGAAGAGGCCATCGGCGAACTTAAGTAAGCGTTTTTTAATAATCGCGTTATGAATCCGGCGCCCTTCAATCCACGGTATTTTATTGACGTTTTATTGACGTCCCGCAGATTGTTCGGCGCCGGCTCGTATCTCCGCCGCTTGACACATACGAGCGGCTGGCGGTAAATTAAACTCAGCCGGGAGTCGGCGGCGTCAATAAAAATCTGAAAGGCAGGAATCAGTTATGGCAATGCAGTTGATCGAATGTGTACCAAACTTCAGCGAAGGCAGAAGACAGGATGTAATAGATGAAATAGTGAATTGTTTTAAGGGCAAACGCGGGGTCTATCTCCTCGATCACCGCGCGGACGAAGACCATAACCGTCTCGTCGTGAGCCTTGTCGGCGTTCCCGCGCCGATCCAGGAGGCGCTTCTTGAGGCGGCGAAGGTCGCGCTGAAGCACATCGACATGAACGCCCACCAGGGCGGCCATCCGCGCATCGGCGCCGTCGACGTCGTGCCCTTCACCCCGATCAAGGGCATCACGATGGAAGAATGCATCAAGCTCGCGCATGATTTTGGCGAGCGTTACTATAAAGAGACCGGCATCCCCGTCTATTTCTACGAGGACGCCGCGAAGCGCCCCGAGAGGAAGCGCCTCGAAGTCATCCGCAAAGGGCAGTACGAGGTGCTCAAGGACGAGGCGAAGACCAACCCCGACCGCAAGCCCGATGTCGGCGAAGCCTGCCTCCACCCCACCGCGGGAGCGACCGTTATCGGTGCGCGCAAGTTCCTCGTCGCCTTCAACGTCAACCTTGACACCGCCGACGTAAACGTCGCGAAGAAGATCGCCAACACCGTACGCGCCTCATCGGGCGGATTCTGCCACGTTAAGGGCATTGGCCTCGCGCTTGAGGAGCGCGGCATCACCCAGGTCAGCATGAACCTTGTTGACTACGAAAAGAACTCGCTCTACCGCGTGCTTGAAATGATCCGCATGGAGGCGAAACGCTGGGGCGTACAGGTCATCGAGACCGAGGTCTACGGCATGATCCCTGTGAACGCGATACTTGAAAGCGCCGCCTACTACCTCCAGATCGCAGACTTCGATCCCGCGCAGGTGCTTGAGCTTCAGCTTCTCGACCTGATGGGCGAAAAGGCGGAATAATGAAAAAGCTATATCGGAACATGCGCATATTCACTCCCGTTGACGGTGGTAAGCCGCTTGCGGGAGCTGAACAGGCGAAAATCTCCGAGATAAAGAATGGCGCGATGCTCGTCGCCGACGGCCTCATCGAAAAGATCGGGGCCGAGGAAGAGGTGACGAAGGGTCTCGACCGTTCGCAGCTCTGTTTTGAAAAAGATTTCGGCGGCGCCTGCGTCATTCCCGGCTTCGTCGACCCGCACACCCACCTCTGCTTTGCGAAACGCCGCGAGGACGAATTTGGGATGCGCCTTGCCGGACTGCCCTACCTTGAGATACTTAAGCGCGGCGGCGGCATACTCTCCTCCGTCAACGCCGTGAAGGGCGCGGCGGAAGAAGAGCTCTTCGAAATGACGAAGACGCTCGCTCTTTCGGCGCTCGCCAAGGGAACGACGACGATCGAGATCAAGAGCGGATACGGGCTGAGCCTCGACCTGGAGCTTAAGATGCTTGAAGTTATCCGCCGCGTCAGCTTTGAGACGCCGCTTGACGTGGTCCCCACCTTCATGGGCGCTCACGCCGTGCCGCAGGAGTGGAAGAACGAGGCCGACCGTTTTGTCGACGAGATACTCATCGGCGAGATGCTGCCGAAGATAAAGGCTCAGGGCATCGCCGAATTCTGCGACGTCTTCTGCGAAGAGGGCGTATTCTCCGTCAATCAGAGCCGCAGGCTGCTGAAGGCGGCGAAGGCGATGGGCTTTGACACGAAGATCCACGCCGACGAAGTCCACGACCTCGGCGGCGCTGGGCTTGCGGCTGAGCTGGCGACCCGTTCCGCGGAACATCTTCTCGCGGCGAGCGAGGATAACCTGCGCGCGATGGGCAAGGCCGGTTCTATCGCCGTACTGCTGCCGGCGACGGCCTACAGCCTTAAGAAGCCCTACGCGCAGGGACGGCAGATGATAGACTGGGGCGTGCCGGTGGCGATGGCCACCGACTGCAACCCCGGCTCCTGCTTCTGCGAATCGGTGCCTTTCATCTTCGGACTCGGCGTGATGAACATGGACCTCACGATAGAAGAGGCCCTCACCGCGACGACGCTCAACGCCGCCTACGCGATAAACCGCGCGAAAAAGCTGGGCAGCCTTGAGGCCGGAAAACAGGCAGACTTCGTCGTCCTCGACGGCGAGACGCCGACGACCCTCGCCTACCACGCCGGTTCGACCTCCGTCGAAGAGGTCTACAAGCTCGGGGAAAAGGTCGCCTAAACATAAGTAAGAGTTTATAAAGAGATACTTGAGAGCGGGGCTCCTTAGGGGTTCCGCTCTTTTTGTATGGCGCGTATAAACGCCGATCTCCCTGGCAGAAAAAAGAGATAAACAGAGGTTTAGCTTTGTTTTGTCACCCCGACGACCCTCGCCTACCACGCCGGTTCGACCTCCGTCGAAGAGGTCTACAAGCTCGGGGAAAAGGTCGCCTAAACATAAGTAAGAGTTTATAAAGAGATACTTGAGAGCGGGGCTCCTTAGGGGTTCCGCTCTTTTTGTATGGCGCGTATAAACGCCGATCTCCCTGGCAGAAAAAAGAGATAAACAGAGGTTTAGCTTTGTTTTGTCACCCCGGGCTTAACCCGGGGGCCAGAGGCTTGGGATTTTGTTTTTGCCTTACGAGACGCGGAAAACCAGGACACGCCGATGGTCTCCGGCTCGGAGGCTGGAGAGACAAGACAAGGGCACACTGCGTAATAGTTTCAATATGCTAAACGATAAATCGTAAATTGCGGTTTAGCACAGATTTTCGGCTCCCTCTCAGAGGGAGCTCCCCGCGAAGCGGGGTGAGGGAGAGTTGACCTTAGGTTCTCCCGCGGCTTTTGCCGCGGGCTCTGTTTGGCGTGGTTCCCGCGCCAAACAGAGCAACACTCCTTCAGTCTCGGCGAAAAAACACCGCC